>BNXT01000058.1 GCA_025999775.1 Bacteroidia bacterium
CGGACGGCTTGAAAACAATAGATGGAAACGCTTTCAATTGGTGTACAAAGTTAGAGAAAGTCAATTTACCGGCAGGCTTGGAGACGATATGGAATTATGCGTTTGCTCGTTGTAAATTGAGTGGTGCGCTTACGTTTCCGACGGGCTTGAAGACGATAGGAGGTGGAGCGTTTAGTGATTGTTCAGGATTGCAGGATGTGTATTTTGCGGATGGGATCACGAGCATCGGCGAGAGCGCATTTTACAATTGCCAAAGTCTGCGCGGGGAGTTGCGATTGCCGTTAGGGCTGACGCGGATAGAACTCCGAACCTTTGGAGGCGATAATGCAGCCAAAAGTCCGAATATCACAAAGGTGATAATACCGGCGGGCGTAACCTTCATAGGAGGTTATCAATATAATGATAATCCTACGTGGGGAGCATTTGGATATTGCGACGAGTTGGTAGAGGTTGTGTTGCCGGACGGCTTGAAAACAATAGATGGAAACGCTTTCAATTGGTGTACAAAGTTAGAGAAAGTCAATTTACCGGCAGGCTTGGAGACGATATGGAATTATGCGTTTGCTCGTTGTAAATTGAGTGGTGCACTGACGTTTCCGACGGGCGTGAAGACGATAGGAGGAGGAGCGTTTAGTGATTGTTCAGGATTGCAGGATGTGTATTTTGCGGATGGGATCACGAGTATCGGCGAGGGGGCATTTTACAATTGCGAAAGTCTGCGCGGGGAATTGCGATTGCCGTTAGGGCTGACGCGGGTAGAACTCCGAACCTTTGGAGGCGATAATGCGGCAAAAAGTCCGAATATTACGAAAGTGATAATACCGACGGGCGTAACCTTCATAGGAGGTTATCCTTATGGTGATAATCCTACGTGGGGAGCATTTGGGTATTGCGATGAGTTGGTAGAGGTTGTGTTTCCGGACGGTTTGAAAACAATAGAAGGAAATGCCTTCAACAGATGTACAAAGTTAAATAGAATAAACATTCCTTCAAGTGTTACGAACATAGGGCTATGCACATTTCGTGGATGTACGAGTTTGGACACTGTACGTGTGGCATGGGCTACGCCGTTGACGGGTGATGGCGTGTTAGCAACGTCAAATGCAAATAGCGCGTTCTATCAAGCCGGAGCGAGCAATAGTCCGGCAAATATCGTATTATGTGTTCCTACGGGAAGAGTAGCCGCCTATACGGGCGCGGTGATGTGGCAAAATTTTAAAAATCCGATAGTGGATGGTTGCCCGCCGCCGCCGTTAGTAACAGCGCCTGCGTTTGAAGATAAGTTTTTCAGGATTTCGGCGCGCGTAGCGGCAGGACAAGATACGATGGGCTATGTTACGGGTTTATACACGATACCGAAAACAGGAGCCACCGGAAACTCGGTCTTGACTGCGATACCTGCGCGTAATGGTACGTTTGTGAGGTGGACTAAAAATGGGACGCAGGTTTCGACCAACGCTGTGTTAACCTTGAACAATGCGAGCATGAACTTGTCGGATACAGTCTATGTAGCGGAGTTCAGTTGGCATGCGCCAACGAGTGAGTTTTACACTATATCGACGCGCGTAGCGGCAGGACAGGATACGATGGGCTATGTTACGGGTTTATATTCAATACCGAAAACAGGAGCAACGGGGACGTCGGTATTGACGGCGATACCTGCGCGCAATGGTACGTTTGTGAGGTGGACTAAAAATGGAGTAACGGTACCTGCCAGCGGCGGCAATGTAGTGTCCAATACCGGCGGCGTGTTAACCTTGAATAATACAGGCATCACCATGTCGGATACGGTCTATGTAGCGGAGTTTAGTTGGCATGCGCCAACGAGTGAGTTTTACACTATATCGGCGCGCGTAGCGGTAGGACAGGATACGATGGGCTATGTTACGGGTTTATATTCAATACCGAAAACAGGTGCAACGGGTACCTCGGTATTGACGGCGATACCTGCGCGTAATGGTACGTTTGTGAGGTGGACTAAAAATGGAGTAACGGTACCTGCCAGCGGCGGCAATGTAGTGTCCAATACCGGCGGCGTGTTAACCTTGAACAATACGGGCATCACCATGTCGGATACGGTCTATGTAGCGGAGTTCAGTTGGCATGCGCCGCTGCCGATAGGGTATTATATAACGAGTGAGGTAGCGCCGGAGTGGACGCAATACGGCTACGTAGTGGGACGCGGTATGGTCATCGCCGGCGACGTAACGGGTAGTACGGTGTTGACGGCGATACCGACAGAATACGGACGGTTTAAATATTGGCGCAACGTGGAGAATGGCGACAGTATCCTAACGAATCCCCTCACGATAAACCACGCGAATGTAAGCGGCGACAGTACGTATATAGCGTATTTTGAGAGTATAGAGTATCCAATAGACTACGCATACATGGGTACAATGATGATGCCGGTGGATTATATCAAAAGCTATACGTTTACGTCAACAAATCGGTTATTACCGATATCGATGCGTACCGGATATAGTTTTGAAGGTTGGTACTTGGATGATCCGTATTACAAGCTGATACCCTACGACAGGATACCGGTCGGAGCTACAGGGAGTAAGACGTATTATGCGAAGTGGGTAACGCAGACCTATGAGGTGCAGTATAATAAAAAGAAGACGTATGGCGCCGAGCCGACGGGTTCCATGGTAACGAGTTCACACACGTATGGCGTACCGTCAGCGTTGCGGATGAACGAGTATGAGAAGATAGACGGAACCTTTTTAGGCTGGGATACCTTGCCGGAAGGTACGACGGTGGTGTACGGTAATGGAGCGCCTGCGCTGAACCTGACGACGATACCTAATGAAACGATTAAGTTATACACGGTATGGATTCGACGCCAATTTATGATCACGATAGATAAACGCGGCGGTATAGGCGGTGTTGGGAACGTTAGCGCCGGAAGCGGGGATACTTTGCCGTATCCGGGCGTAGCGCCAACGCGAGACGGCTATCGTTTTACGGGCTATTATACGTTGCTGACGGGCGGCAAACAGTACTATGACGCGACGCCTAAGTGGGTCAATATGTCGGACTTTACGCGGGATACGACGCTGTATGCGCGATGGGAAGCGAATAAGTACTACGTGCGCTTTAATGGCAACGGCGGCGCAGTGTACATACCGATAGAAGAGATGACGTACGATAAGGAAACGACGCTGTCAAGTCAGAATAGCTACGAGCGCGCAGGCTATGCCTTTGCGGGTTGGTCAGATAGCGCAACGGCGACACAAGTGAAGTACTATGATAAACAGATAGTAAAGAACCTGACGGGCGGCGATAAGGATACGATAGACCTATACGCAGTGTGGACATCCTCGAAATGGAGCCTACGCTTTGAGAGCAATGGCGGCATCGGATACATGCGCGATACGGTGATACGATACAATGAGAGTACATGGTCGCCGCTACCGAAAAATACGATGGTACGCGCGGGCTATAGTTTTGACCGTTGGACAATGCAGCAGGATGGCGGCGGACGCAGCTTTTCAGACCGAGAATCGGTATCGGATAGCTTGATAACGAAAGCGGATAGCGTGTTGGTACTGTATGCACAGTGGGTGCGCAAGGGTTATGCTGTGAATTTGCGCTTGGAGGGCGGCACGTTGGCGACGATGAGTGATACAAACCGGACGTTTAAGTATGATTCGGTGGTAGGCGACGAGGGCTTACCCTCAACGCTGATACCGGAACGTAGCGGCTTCGGATTTGGAGGCTGGTACACTTTGGATTCGTGCAGAGGCAGTCATTACACGAACATATCGCTATATTTAGATACGACGGTCAACTATTTATATGCGTGCTGGAAAGCGGATATGTTTACGGTAACGTATAATTGCAACGGCGGCATAGGGATACCGGCGATATTGGTACAGCGGAACAGTACATTGCTTGATCCGGGAGCGCCGGAACGCATGGGCTATACGTTTGGAGGCTGGTATAAAGAGGCAACCTTAGTAACGCCTTGGGTCTTTGGAGCAGGCGGCACGATAGTAACGGAGAACACCACGATATACGCGAAGTGGGAAAGCAACCGCTATTGGATACGTTACCAAAGCAATGGCGGCGAGGGCGCAGACATCGTTTCAACAGCGTTGACGTATGATAGTGTATATGCGTTGCGAGGAGTAACGTTTACTAAAAAGGGACATCGGTTTTTGGGATGGTCTAAGAGTGCGGCGGGCTACGTCGTGCAGGGCGATAAGGATAGCATAAAAAACCTGAGTACTGTGGATAGCGATACGGTGAATCTGTATGCGCAGTGGACGGCAAAGTCATATAAGGTGGTGTTTGACATGAATACGGGTAGTTTGTTGACGACGGCAGAGCTTTACGGTACGGATACGTTGCAAGCGGTGTATGGTGAGCCTTACAGCCGCGTTATGCCTTATGCACGGAGCGCGGGCTATGTGTTTAAGGGCTGGTATGACAATGAGGACGGTCTAGGACAGGTATATACGGACACGAGTATCTTACGCGACACGGGCATCATAAGGCTGTACGGACAGTGGGAAGAGGATGCGACGGGCTTTATAGTAACGTTTGACGGTAATGGCGGCGAAGTAGCGACGGGCAGTAGGGTAGTAACGGTAGAGGCGGCATTGGACAATCCGTTGCAAGCACAGTATGTAGCGATACGGACGGGCTATAAGATAACGGGCTATTATACGGAGCCGCGCACGGGCGGCGAGCAGTACTATGATAGGTGGTTAATGCCGACGAAAACGCAGTGGGGACGCGGGGAAGCGTTTACGCTGTATGCACGATGGGAGGCAAACAGCTATAAGGTGCAGTATGATGCCAATGGCGGCAGTGGAACCATGTCGGAGAGTGTGTTTGTGTATGATTCATTATCGCGCTTGCGCAAAAATGAGTATGAAAACGAGGGCTATCTGTTTAGGGGCTGGGATACCTTGGCGACGGCAAGCGATGTGGTGTATGCGGATGGAGCGATGCTGTACAATGAACGCCAAGATAGTGGCGAGGTGATACGCTTGTATGCGGTATGGGAACCGACGCGTTATGTGATACACTATATAGCGTGTGGTGGCTTTGGGGACATGCCGGACCAACCCATGCAGTATGGAATGAAAGAACCCTTGCAGGCAAATAGGTATAGTCGAACGGGCTATGAGTTTGCGGGCTGGGTGCATGATACGTTGGAAGTAGCGATACTATACGAGGATGGAGATAGTGTATTAAATTGTGGCGTAGGGGTTTATGATTTATATGCACGGTGGATAGCGCAACAATACACGATAACGTTCAGTTCGATAGGGGTCATCACAGGAACCCAAGAAGTGAACTATGGGGAGGTATTAACGGGTATCAATGATCCTGCCTCGCGTCCGGGCTACGGTTTTAACGGATGGTACGATGGCAGCGCTACGGGAAGCGGCACGCACTATCTGAATGGCACGATATATGGACGAACAAGCAATACAACATTGTATGCGTGGTGGATGTCAGGTCGCTATACGGTACACTTTGAGTGTAACGGCGGCATGGGCGTATCGTCGGTAGCTATACAGTCGGACAGTGTCGTACCGCGACCGAATCCGGATCCATATAGAACGGGCTATACGTTTGATGGATGGTACAGAACGCCGGATTTGACGACGGCAGCATGGGATTTTGAACATGACACGATATTGCAGGATACGGTAATCTATGCGAAATGGATAGAGAAGAGTTATACGATACGGTATAATGGCAATGACGCAAGCGTAACGGGAACAACAGCGGATCAGGCGCTGCTGTATAGCGAAAGAGATACGCTGCGGAGCAATGGCTATACACGAACAGGCTACACGTTTAAGGGATGGTCAATACGGAACAGTGGAGATTTGGTACAGTATAGAGATAAGGATACGGTACAGGGATTAGCGGAAACAGGCATCTTTAATCTGTATGCTATATGGGAGGCAAACAGAAATGTCATCGTCTTTGATGTCAATACGGCGGGAGCTATCACGGGCGGTACCATAGTCGGCGGCACAAGTAAAGAGGTGGTCTATGGGAAGCCGTTAGGAGAATTACCGGTAGGACTGCGTAATGGCTATAAGTTTGAGGGCTGGTATGAGAATAGTGATGGTACGGGTCAACACTATGAGGCAACGACGTTATGTTTATGGGGAGCGGACACGATAGAGGTGTATGCGCAGTGGAATGATTCCACAGGAGCGTATGTCATCTTGGATGGTCAAGGAGCGACGGCACACACCAAAACGAAGATAGAGGACATACGTCAAGATAGCTTGGTAGCGAACCTTCAAGCGGCGGACTTGCCGTTACGGACGGGCTATATCTTTAGGGGCTACTACGAGGGACCTGACGGCGTCGGAAGAAGATACTATGATTCCTTGGGCGTCGGCAGCGGACGATGGAATAAGGCAGAACCGTTTACGTTGTACGCGTACTGGATGGCAAAGCAATACAACGTCGTCTATGACAAAGGACATGCAGAGGCAACCGGTGTGATGACCTCCGAGGACTTTCAATATGATAAAGATACGACCTTGCAGGCGAATGGCTACAGTCGGACGAGCTACACGTTTATAGGCTGGACGAAGACGGAAGGCGCGACGATGCCGTCGTATTTGGATGGACAGAACGTAATAAATATCGGCGGCACAGCGGATACGGTAGTATTGTATGCGGTATGGACGAATGACGTGATGTATAAAATAGTGTTGAACGGGAATAAACCGTTCGGCGGAAGTACAACGCCGGTAGTAGGCTTAGATACGATGTTGGTGAGTAGGGATAGAGAGATGGGCGTCATGCCTACGGCGGTGAATGTGGGCTATAGTTTTGTAGGGTGGTATGATGCACGCATAGGCGGCAAACAGTACGAGGCAGACACGATATGGGATAAAGCGCCGACGGGCGGCGTGGATACGCTGTATGCCCACTGGACGGCAAAACAGTATGATGTAGTCTTTGATCAGCAAGGCGGCAGTGCGGGTTTAACGGGTGTGAGAGCAACCTTTGATTCGATGATGCCGGTAGCGGTTGGTCTAGCGCCGGTACGTGCGGGCTATAGTTTCAAAGGCTATTACAGTAAATCGGGTAGTACGGGAGAGAAGTACTATGATAGCGTGTTAGTGCCGTTGCGGACGTGGAATCAAGGGTATGAAATGACGTTGTACGCGGGCTGGGATACAAACCGGTACGTAGTGGAATACCACAAACGAGCAGGAGCGGCAACAGGAACGATGAGTAATAAGCCCATGACTTACGATGTCATCGTAGCCTTGGATAGCAATCAGTATCAATGTGATGGCTATAATTTTAAGGGCTGGACGGTCGATACGACCTTAGGTATAGTAGAGTATGTGGACGGACAGTTAGCGCCGAACCTGACGACGGTAGATGGGGATACGGTAGTGTTGTATGCGGTATGGGGCGAGCGGGAATACACGGTGGTATTGATAGGGAATGGCGGCGTGAACGGTACGACGAGTGTGCAGGCGGTGTATGGACGTGCAATGCCCGAAACGGGCGTGCAAGCGCCGGAACGTTCTGGCTATACGTTTGCGGGCTATTGGGAT
>BNXT01000059.1 GCA_025999775.1 Bacteroidia bacterium
GTATCAAGATACTTGCAAGAGCTATGTGGGCTTTCGTTGTGTGATGTCCTACTTAGGTAGAGCACGTTCGGATACTAAGGTCTCGGAATCTAAGTTTGATTATCGCATTGGTACTCATAGCATCGAGTTGTCAGCAAAACCCTTCCGGTTCTGGAGAATTGATAGGTGTAGCGGATAGAAACCGGATGTCGATGCCTACGCCCTTTGGCATGGTTTATGTTCCGGGAGGTTATTTCACAATGGGTTCGGGAGGCGAAGATGTTACGTATGCTATGACGTACAGCCCTAAGCAGGTGAGTATTTCGGCGTTCTACATGGATAATACGGAGATTACTAACAATGAATACCGTCAATTTGTAGCCTGGGTTACGGACTCTATCATGCGCCGAATGCTGGGTGAAACGCTTCCGCAATTTCTCATTGAAACTGATGATCCGGATGCAATGCCAAACATTAATTACAGAACAGCTATCAAGAAATCGGTGGAAGTAGACGAAGCTTTAGAAACATTATATTTGCCTAATGAAGAACGGTTTTACCACAAGAAAGAACTTGATGTACGTAAACTTAACTATGAATACCAGTGGTTTGATTATATGCAGGCAGCACAGAAGTCGTGGGATAATTTAGAAGCGCGTACGGATGGTGTTAATATAGCCTCTTTTATAAATCGTCCGCAATCTCTCAAAAGTCGTGCCGGCTATGTTAGAAAAGAGATCGTTAATGTATATCCTGATACACTATGCTGGTTTATAGATTTTTCATATTCTTACAATGACCCTTATGTACGTTCTTATTTTAGCAGTCCTATGTATGATCACTATCCTGTAGTAGGTGTTAACTGGCATCAGGCACAAGCATTTTGCCAATGGCGTACGATAACTTATAACAGCGTTCTTGCGTCGAGAGGGCTTTCAACGGAGGTATTCAGGTTACCGACTGAGGCTGAATGGGAGTTTGCTGCACGTGGCGGGTTGGATATGAACCCTTATCCATGGGGCGGTCCTTATGCGAGCAATATCAATGGCTGCTTTTTGGGCAACTTTAAACCACAACGCGGTCGTTATTCAATGGATGGCGGCAACCGTCCGGTCATTGTTGGGCATTATGCACCAAACGACTATGGTTTGTACGATATGATGGGTAATGTCTCGGAATGGTGCGAAGATGCATATTCAGATTCTTATGATGTATTACACGATTTGGATCCTGTATTCAAATATCGGGCAGATGAATCAGATCATGTAACGAAAAAACGTAAAGTGATACGTGGTGGCTCGTTCAAAGATTTTGCAGAGATTACAAAAGTGTATTATCGTACATACGAGTATCAAGATACTTGCAAGAGCTATGTGGGCTTTCGTTGTGTGATGTCCTACTTAGGTAGAGCACGTTCGGATACTAAGGTCTCGGAATCTAATGTTTACTAGAAAATATCAATAAAGAAAATTCTAATTGTCAAAATAAATCAGAATAAAAATGGGACTAACAGAAATCGTCCAGAGTAAAGGATATAAGCTTTTTATGGCTAAACTATATGGGTTTGGCGCGGCGATAGTTATCCTGGGTGCGTTGTTTAAGATCATGCACTATCCGGGTGCCGGATTGATGCTTCTTTTTGGTATGGGTACAGAAGCCGTCATCTTTATTTTTTCGGCTTTTGAGCCTTTGCATAATCCGGTGGATTGGACAAGGGTTTATCCTGAGTTGATAGTAGCGGAAGGTGAAGACCCTCATGCACATGCTGCCGGTGGCGGCGCTCCCGCAAGAAGCATTCAGCGTACAGAAGAGGAAGAACGACTACTTAGCGAGAAGTTAGACATCATGTTGAAAGCCGCTAATATTGATGCAGAATTGATAGAAAGTCTGAGCCAAGGTCTTAATAACTTTAATGCAACGGCTAAGAGTATGAATGCGTCCACCGATATTATGGGTGTGAATGCGGGCTATGCAGATGAGTTAGTTAAACTGACAGAAAGTCTCGGCGGTCTTAATGCACTCTATATTCAACAACTTGAATCATCGGCTCGTCAAATGGACGCAACCGCAAAGATACAGGAAAATATGAACCGTATTGCAGAGACCTTAGCCGGTACGATTGAAAGCTCGTCTAAATATAAAGAGGAGGTAGTAGAACTTTCGACGAAAGTGAAATCATTAAATAAAGTTTATGCGGGAATGCTTGCAGCATTTTCAAGCGCTGGCGCTGAACCTATTAAGGAACTCCCCAGCAAGGAATCTGGCAAGGAAGCATAACCCGTTGTAAAAATATAACCCTAAAGAACAAAGAACTATGTCAGGTGGAGCTGAAGAAACCCCGAGGCAAAAAATGATAGGAATGATGTATTTGGTGCTAACAGCCATGTTAGCGTTGAATGTGTCGTCAAGTATATTAAGCTCATTCGTCATCGTGAATGATAGCGTAGAAGCAACCAATATTAACTTTGCAAAGAAAAACGAAGGTATGTACGCGTTGTTTGAAAAAGGCTATTTGCAGAATAAGGAAAAGATGATGGACAACTACGACAAAGCCTTACGTGCACAGGAACTGACGGCAACCTTTCGGCAATACGTTCATTCTGCGAAAGCCGATTTGATTTCAGTAGTCGAAAATATCCCAAAGGAGGTGGCTGATACGCTGCGTGCGCATGACATTGAAAATCAGGATAATTATGATACGCCGACGTTGATATTTATTGAGCAAGGTAAAGGGGACGAGTTACATGAAAAAATGGTGCAGTACAAAAAGGATATGATGGACTTGATCGATGAAAAGCGACAACATTTGATGAGGTTTGGTATGAAAACTGATGGTCCATTCTATGATGGCGCAGGCGCTGAGGTATCATGGGCAGTGCAGAGTTTCTATCATACCGTCGTTGTGGGCGCTGTAACGATTCTTAATAATATCGAAAACGAGGCAATGAACATTGAATATGACGTTGTTTCGGAACTTTATGCAGCAGTGAGCGCCGATGATTTTAAGTTTGATGCCATAGAACCACGTGTGTTGCCAATGTCAACGTATGTGGTGATGGGCGATAATTTTGAGGCAGATGTTTTTGTAGCAGCTTATGACTCAAAATCTGAGATCTCTGCGACGATAGGCGGACAGACTATAGTGGGTGAGAACGGTGTTGTGAAAATAAGACGTCAGGCGACAGTAGAAGGACCCCAAGTTATCACGGGCAAGATCAATGTCCCCGGTGTGAATGGTGTACAGTCGTTTGACTTCAAGACGGAATATACGGTAGCACGTCCGTCGGCAACAGTGTCGGCAGACGCGATGAACGTGTTCTACATTGGTGTAGATAACCCCATATCCGTGTCGGTTTCAGGTTTTGACCTCGCCGTTGTTACTCCGTCCATTACCAATGGATCGCTCACAAAAGTTACCAATGGTTCTTACATCGTTCGTGTAACGACCCCCGGTACTACGAAGATCAATATTGACGTAACGGTTAACGGAGCAAAAAAAACAATGGGCGCCAGAGAGTATCGTGTAAAAAAAGTACCAGATCCTATTGCTTTGGTTAATGGGTTAGGGGAGTTTGACGCGATTGTGGACAAGAATGTATTGGCTAACTCCGGCGGAATAATCGCAAGAATGAAGGATTTTGACTTTAAATTGGATGTACGCGTGAGGTCATTTAGTATGTCCACTACTAAAAGTGGTGGAGATATAGCGGAGTTTAAATCTAACAATAATCAGTTTACACCAGATATGGTTAACGCCATGAAAAACAGTAGAAAAAGCCAAAGATTTAGCTTTGAGAACATTGTGGTAGAGATGCCCACCGGTCCCGTAACCCTACGTAGTTTTACACTTGCTATTCGATAATATAAACACGAGATACTATGAAAAAAATTGTTATTTTGCTTTTCGTTGTTTGCGCTGCTAATGTTTGGCAGTCTTGTAAAGCACAGGTATTAGAATCAAAACCACCGTTGGATAATTTTTATGAAAAAGTGAACAACGTTGGTCAAGAACCGCGTCCGTATGTTAATGTACGTCATGCTGATGTGTATTATGCTACACGTATTTGGAGAACGATTGATTTTCGTGAAAAGATGAATCAATACTTCTATTATCCGACACAACCCGTTCAGGATAGAATTAGTTTTATGACCATGGTTAACCGCGGACTCCGAGAAGGTAGTATCGTTCCTTACGATGCTATTACGGATGATTTCACACGCCCAATGACGTATGAGGAATTTATATCTGCTAACACCAATATTCAGGAAAAAGAAGTGGAAGACCTGAATAACCCAGGAGAAATGATCCGTCGTATTGACACAACTTCATTTAGTCCTGAAAATGTAAAAATGATTCGTATCAAGGAAGATTACTTTGTAGATAAACAACGTTCGATACGGGATATACGTATCCTTGGTATTTGTCCGTTGATGCAGGTATTCGATGATCAAACAGGCGAATTTAGAGGTACAAAGCCTTTGTTTTGGCTCTATTATCCGGATTGCCGTGATTTATTCGTAAATACGGAATCGTTTAATCGTCATAATAGCGCTATGCGTCTGTCTTATGATGATGTATTTGCATGGAAACGTTTCTTCAATAGCTATATCATTAAAATTGATAACCAACAAGACCGTTTCGTTCAGGAATACGCAACGGGACAACAGATTATGATTATTGCCGAGCAATTGAAAGTACAATTGCTGAATGTAGAGCAAGATTTGTGGGAATTTTAAGTATATGGAGTTTTCCTTATCTCAGATAGCCCATATTTTAGAGGGAAATGTAGAAGGGGACGATACTGCAACGGTCAATAATCTTTGTAAAATCGAAGAAGGAGTTGCTGGCGGATTATCGTTCCTTGCAAATCCTAAATATACGCCGTACATCTACAAAACAGAGGCAACAGCGGTCATCGTAAATCAAACGTTTGTGCCTGAGAAACCGATAAAAACCACGCTCATTCGTGTACCGGATGCGTACCAAGCTTTTGCAAAACTATTGGCTTTCTATGAGGGAATACAACAATCCAAATCTGGCATTTCGTCCTTGGCTTTCATACATTCGAGAGCGTCTTTAGGTGATAATTGCTATGTCGGAGAGTTTGTCGTTATTGGCGAAAATGTCAAAATAGGGTCTAACGCCAAGATTTATCCGCATGTTTATATCGGAGAAAATACAGTGATAGGTAACGATTGTGCGCTGTATGCCGGCGTGAAACTCTATAAAGATAGTTGCATAGGAAATCGAGTAACCATCCATGCTGGTAGCGTGATTGGTACAGATGGTTTTGGCTTTGCGCCTAACGATGGGACGTATAGTAAAATTGCACAGATAGGGAATGTCGTGATAGAAGACGATGTTGAAATTGGCGCCAATACGTGTGTAGATAGAGCTACTATGGGTTCTACGGTTATTAAAAGAGGCGTAAAATTAGATAATCTAATACAGATTGGGCACAATGTTGTTGTGGGCGAAGATACGGTGATGGCTTCACAAGTCGGCGTATCCGGCTCTACAAAAGTCGGCAAACGTTGTATGCTTGGCGGACAAGTGGGACTTGCCGGACATCTGGTAGTGGCTGATGGTGTCAAAATAGCCGCACAAAGTGGCGTGCCATCCAGTTTAAAAACAGAAGACGGCAACTATTTTGGTACCCCGGCAATTGATGCCGCAACGTTTCGCAGATCGTCCATTCATTTTAGAAATTTCGATACCCTTGTTAAAAGGCTGAACGAACTCGAACGGCAAGTTAATGAGTTGAACGCCAAAGTGTGAATGGTGTTGTAAACGAGGGTGTTATGATAGCGGAACAACAACTTAATCCTTATGAACAAGGGCAGGTGTTGCTTCTATACAAGCCTGTAGGCTGGACGTCGTTTCAGTTGGTCAACAAAATCAAGTGGCAGCTTTTACATCAGTATCACATCAAAAAAATCAAAATCGGTCATGCCGGCACGTTAGACCCGTTGGCAGATGGGTTGATGATTGTATGTACAGGTCGCTATACCAAGCGTATTGAAGAGTTTCAGGCGCATGAGAAGGAATATACAGGCGCTTTTACGTTGGGCGCCACAACGCCGTGTTTTGACATGGAACAACCTGTGGATTCATATTACGAAACAACGCATATTATACCCGAAAAAATTTACGAGGTAGCAGCGTCTTTCATCGGCGAACAAATGCAGAAACCGCCTGTCTTTTCGGCTGTTAAGATTGACGGAAAACGAGCCTATAACTATGCGCGCCACAATGAAGCAGTGGAAATGAAACTTAAACGGATTGTGATCTCCGAATTTGAAATCACAACCATAGCGATGCCGGTGGTATCGTTTCGGATTGTGTGCTCCAAAGGTACTTACATTCGTTCCATAGCCCATGATTTTGGTGAGAAATTGAATAGCGGAGCATATTTAAGTCGCCTCACGCGTACGAAAATAGGGCGGTTCTGTGTAGAAAACGCTACTCACATAGAAGATTTTAAGGTTTAAAAATAAAATTATGATGCAAATTAAAGTGATGCCATTTAATCCTATCGCCGCAAATTGTTACATTTGCTACGACGAAACCAAAGCGTGCGTAATTATTGATCCGGGTTGCGACACCGACGCAGAGTATGCGTTGTTGTTTGATTTTATACGGACGGAAGCGTTGATACCCAAGCATATTGTCATTACACATCCCCATATTGACCATATCTTGGGCACAGACCAAGTATGTAAACAGTACGGCTTACCGCTTACGATGCACAAATTGGGCTTACCGCTATTTTCGGGAGCATTTCAAGATGCAGGCTTGTTAGGCATACATTTGAAGGCGTTGCCGGACAATCATGTTTACGTTGAAGAAGGCGATATACTTGAGTTTGGTAATAGTACATTGCGTGTGTTATACACACCGGGGCACGCCGACGGTAGTATCTGCTTGTTCAACAAAGAGAGTAAAACCGTATTTACAGGCGATGTGTTGTTTAATGATTGTATAGGTAGAGCTGATTTGCCGACAGGTAATTTAGAACTATTGAAATCCATGATTGTAACGAAACTGTTTACTTTGGAAGGCGATGTTACGGTCAGATCCGGACATGGCGGTCGTACCACCATTGCACGCGAACGACAACAAAATCCATTCTTTTAACCAAATTTTAGGGTGCATTTGACTACGTCGAACGTTGTTTCAAATTGTCGTTTTTGTGTATTCCCTAACGGGAAAAACGGGTGTGTGCAGATGCTTATTTCTATTGATATGAATGCCCTACGGGCAAAATAGTCCGTTAGGACTTGCCTATCAATAGAGAATAGCATATCATCCACACATTGTAGCCCGTAGGGCATTCACCTTTAAAAATCGTCGCACAAAACCCTGCAGCTTGCGCAGGGGTGTGCGACTGTTATTTTTAGCAAGCATTTTTCTTTTGGTTCGTTTTCTTTTGTTGCTACAAAAGAAAATGAACAATAAAATGTATCAAGACAAAAGATAAAGTAAGAATAAAAAGGCTATTGCAACAAAAGACAAATGAACGATAAAAATTGTCTGAACCTTGA
>BNXT01000060.1 GCA_025999775.1 Bacteroidia bacterium
CTGTTACCACACCGCTACTGCTTACCGTTGCTCTGCTCGTATTGCTACTACTCCACGTTACGTTTTGATTCGTGGCGTTGGTGGGTGCAACCGTGGCGGTTAGCGTTTCTGTGCCGCCAACGGCAAGCGTGGTGGACGTTTTATTAAGCGATACACTTGTAACCGAAATATTAGTGGCGCTTACCGTTACTGCGCAACTTGCCGTGAAGCCGCCATCCTGCGTGGTGGCGGTGATGGTGGCACTGCCCGCAGATACACCTGTTACCACACCGCTACTGCTTACCGTTGCTCTGCTCGTATTGCTACTACTCCACGTTACGTTTTGATTCGTGGCGTTGGTGGGTACAACCGTGGCGGTTAGCGTTTCTGTGCCGCCAACGGCAAGTGTGGTGGACGTTTTATTGAGCGATACACTTGTAACCGAAATAGTTGTAGCAGCAGTTGTCGTAAACGTCAATGTACTGCCATTGGTAGTGCCTGTTGCCGTGGTTGCATAAGCGTAAAACTGATATTGCGTATTTGCCGTCAGTCCGGTTAAACTACCGCTTGTGCTCGTAGTCCACGCACTTGCAGAGGCTTGTTTGTATTTAAAGCCCTGCGCGGTAATTGTTTCGCTACCTGCCGTTACCGATTTGTTCAGCGTTGCCGTTGTTTGCGTGATATTGGTTGCGGCAAGTGTGGTAACAGTTGGCGGTGTAGTTGTAGCAGCAGTTGTCGTAAACGTCAATGTACTGCCATTGGTAGTGCCTGTTGCCGTGGTTGCATAAGCGTAAAACTGATATTGCGTATTTGCCGTCAGTCCGGTTAAACTACCGCTTGTGCTCGTAGTCCACGAACTTGCAGAGGATTGTTTGTACTTAAAGCCCTGCGCGGTAATGGTTTCGCTACCTGCCGTTACTGATTTGTTTAGCGTTGCCGTTGTCTGCGTAATATTGCTTGCAGCAAGTGTGGTAACTGTTGGAGGAGTAATGGTAGCAGCAGTTGTCGTAAACGTCAGGGTAGTACCATTGGTTGTACCTGTTGCCGTGGTTGCATAAGCGTAGAACTGATATTGCGTATTTGCCGTCAGTCCGGTTAAATTGCCGCTTGCGCTCGTAGTCCACGCACTTGCAGAGGATTGTTTGTATTTAAAGCCCTGCGCGGTAATGGTTTCGCTACCTGCCGTTACTGATTTGTTCAGTGTCGTTGTTGTCTGCGTAATATTAGTTGCAGCAAGCGTGGTAACGGTTGGTGGAGTAACAGCGTTTGCTGTGAAATTAGCCACCAGCGTTTTGTTTGCCGTTACCGTGAATACGTAATGGGCACTGGTAGAAACCTGTGAGCCGTTTTCAGTCCATTTGGTAAATGTGTATCCACTGTTGGCAGTAGCGGTTACCGTGCAGGAAGCGCCGTCATTATATGTACCGCCACCGCTGACTGTGCCGCCTGCTGTCGGGCTTGCGGAAAGGCTGACAGTGTAGGTAGGTATCGCAGTAACCGTCAACGTTCCGTTCTGATACGTGAAATTGTAATGGTCATCGCTTGCGCCCGAAGCCGTGATTGGGTAAGCGCCTGCGCTGCTTGCCTGCGTCGCAGTAGTAGTAACCGTTGGCAACACATCAATCACGCTTTGCGTTTCGCTGTTTTTAAATCCTGAAATTGTGTATGTAAATGCAGGGTTTGGTTCGCCAACTCTGCGGGATTTGTTATCGGCTTTAACGGTCAATGGCGCTTTATTGACAGTCAGCGTTTGGGACATGCTTGCCGCTGCATACGTTGCGTTGCCTGCCTGTGAAGCGGTAATGGTTGCCGTGCCCGCTCCGACAATCGTTATTGTGTTGCTCGAAACGGTCGCTACAGAGGAATTATTACTCCCAAATGTTACCGGCAAACCTGCACTGCTGCTTGCCGACAGAGTGAAACTTGCGTCGCCATACGTCTTTGCGGGCAAGGAATTGAAGGTAATGGTCTGCGTTTCCAAATCAGTAACCGTCAGCGTTCCATTCTGATAGGTGAACTCGTAATGGTCATCGCTTGCGCCCGAAGCCGTGATGGGATAACTGCCTGCGCTGCTTGCCTGCGTCGCAGTAGTAATAACCGTTGGCAACACATCAATCACGCTTTGCGTTTCGCTGTTCTTGAATCCCGAAATTGTGTATGTAAATGCAGGGTTTGGCTCGCCCACTCTGCGGGTTTTGTTGTCGATGGTTACGATGAGCGGAGCTTTGGATACCGTAACGATGTTCACGGCGTCCGGTGCAGGCAAATAGTTGCTGTTGCCGCTTTGCGAGGCGGTCAGGGCAAAAGTGCCGATACCGACTATATAGGCGGTGTTGTTGGCAACAACAAGTTTTGAGGGGTCGGAAGATACGATTGTTGGGGTTAGTCCCGAACTGGTTTGCGCTACTGTAAAGGGTTCGTCGCCGTATTTTTTGCTGGAATTTCCGCTGGTAAAGGTGATTGTTTGCGACGCCTTATCAATAGTCAGCGTACCGTTTGTGTAACTGAAATCGTAGTTGTTGTCGTTTGCGTTGCTTGCGGTGATTGCATAATTACCCACATTGCTTGTTTGCGTAGCGGTTGTAGAAACAGTCGGCAAGAAATCAATCACACTTTGTGTTTCGCTGTTTTTGAAACCTGAAATCGAGTAAGTCAAAGCCGGATTGGCTGCGCCGTATTCACGATTTTTATTTTCGACGGTAACTTGCAAAGCGGCTTTTGTGATATTCAAAATTCCGTTTGTGTAACTGAAATCGTAATTATTATCGCTTGCATTTTGAACTGTGATTGCATAATTACCCACATTGCTTGCCTGTGTCGCCGTAGTAGTAATTGTTGGCGGGACATCAATCACGCTTTGCGTTTCGCTGTTTTTGAATCCGGAAATTGAGTATGTCAAACTTGGATTTGCATTGCCGTATTCACGATTTTTATTTTCGGCGGTTACGGTGAGCGGGGCTTTGTTTACGGTTAATGTTCCTGATTGATAGGAAGCAAAACTATAATTATTATCGCTTCCGCCCGATGCAGTAATGGTATAGTTGCCAGCATTACTCGCCTGTGTTGCCGATGTAACACCAATTGGCGACACGTCTATCATGCTTGGTATATCGCCATTTTTGAATCCGGAATATGAAAATGTAAATGCAGGATTTACCTCTCTGTATTCGCGGGTTTTGTTTTCGGCGGTTACGGTGAGCGGGGCTTTGTTGACGGTCAATGTTCCTGATTGATAGGAAGTAAAACTATAATTATTATCGCTTCCGCCCGATGCGGTAATGGTATAGTTGCCAACATTGCTTGCCTGTGTTGCCGACGTAACACCAATTGGCGACACGTCTATCATGCTTGGTATATCGCCATTTTTGAATCCGGAATATGTAAATGTAAATGCAGGATTTATCGCTCCGTATTCACGATTTTTATTTTCAGCGGTAACAGTGAGAGGGGCTTTTGTGATATTCAAATTTCCGTTTGTGTAACTGAAATCGTAATTATTATCGCTTGCGTTTTGAACCATTATTGCATAATTACCCACATTGCTTACCGGTGTTGCAACGGTGAAAACAGTCGGCAAAACATCAATAACCGATTGTGTTTCACTGTTTTTGAATCCTGAAATCGAGTATGTCAAATTCGGATTGGCTTCGCCGTATTTGCGAGATTTGTTTTCGGCGGTTACGGTGAGCGGGGCTTTTCTGACGGTCAGCGTTCGCGTTACAGAAAAAGTTTCAAAGAAACTTGAACCACTGGCGATAATATTGGTTGTGCCTGCACCTCTAATAGTTACCATGTTGCCCGAAACCGTTGCCACGCTTGTATTGGAACTGCTGTAAGTAATTGCCATACTTAAACTTGCCGTAGCCGACAGTGTAAAATTGGCATCACCATAAATTTTTATAGGCAAGGGATAGAAAGTAATTGGCGGTTCATTGACTGTCAGCGTTCCATCCTGATAAGTAAAACTGTAATTATTATCGCTTGCACCCGAAGCCGTGATTGGATAACTGCCTGCGCTGCTTGCCTGCGTTGCAGTAGTGGTAACCATTGGAGGAACATCAATCACGCTTTGTGTTTCGCTGTTCTTAAATCCTGAAATCGTGTATGTCAATGCAGGATTTGGCTCGCCAACTCTGCGGAATTTGTTGTCGGCTTTAACGGTGAGCGAGGCTTTTGCGATATTCAAATTTCCGTTTTGATAACTGAAATCATAATTATTATCACTTGCGTTTTGAACTGTGATTGCATAATTACCCACATTGCTTGTCTGCGTTGCAGTTGTGGAAACAGACGGCAAAATATCAATCACGCTTTGTGTTTCACCGTTTTTGAAACCGGAAATCAAGTAAGTCAAACTTGGATTGGTTTCGCCGTATTCGCGATTTTTGTTTTCGGCGGTAACGGTGAGCATGGCTTTTGTTACGGTCAGTGTTTGCGTTATTGGCGTAGCCGCCGCAAAATGACGACTAATACTGTCGTTTTGTGTTGCAGTAATATCTGCTGTGCCTGCGCCTGTAATAGTCAATGTATTACCTGCCACCGTAGCCACATCTGTATTTGACGACTGATAACTAATTGTTAAATTGGCATTTGTTTTTTCAGGCAGCGTTAATTGAGTATCACCATAGATTTTTGCAGGTATTGGCGAGAAAGTTATTTGCGAACAGTTAAACTTGAACCCTTGCCAAATAGTGGCGGCTGCATACAAAGCGCAGGAATTTTCGGGAACGTGCAGATTTACATTCGATAAAGTAACGTCTCTAAACACATAGCTGCTTATTGACAATGGCGTTGCCCAATTCACTGTTACATCAGTCAAGCCGCTGCAAGCAGAAAAAACATAATCAGGAATGTTTGTTACATTGCTGCCAATGTTCAATGTTGTAAATTTGGGGCAATTATTAAAAATGCTACGAGAAGAAAGAATAGAAGTACTAAGCATAGTAGTTGTACAATTTGTTGCATTATAATTTACGGTGGTCAAGCCGCTGCAACCTCGAAAAGCAGCACTACCAATAGTCGTTACTGATTCGGGAATAGTTACCTCAGTCAAGCCGCTGAACCCCCCCCAAAGGCCACCATAAAAAGCAAAATCAGGAATTCGAGTTACATTGCTACCAATGTTCAATGTTGTAACTTTTGGGCAACCACTAAAAACACCACTAGGGAAAAAATCAGGAGTAGTAAGCATAGTTGCACAATTTGTTGCATTGAAATTTATGGTTGTCAGATTGCTGCAATTACTAAAAGCAAGCTGATCAATACTGGTTACCCCTTCGGGAATGGTTATTGAAGTTAAACCGTTGCAATCACGAAAAGCACTATTGCCAATACTTGTTACCGAATTAGGAATAGTTACCTCAGTCAAGCCACTGCAACCATAAAAAGCCTCATTCCCAATGCTTGTCACGCCACTATTGATTACTATGGTCTTGATAGCAGGGGAAGCATACCACGGCGCACTGCCCTCTGAATAATCCTTCATTGCCCCTGTTCCGCTAATAGTGAACGTGCTATCCGCCAAATTCAAAGTAGCAATTACGTCGGCAGCATTGGGGAAACCTATTTCCCAAACCATTTTTTCTTCAACTATAGTCAGCGTTCCATCCTGATAGGTGAAACTGTAATTATTATCGCTTGCACCCGAGGCTGTGATTGGATAACTGCCTGCTCTGCTTGCCTGCGTCGCCGTAGTGGTAACTATTGGCGGAACATCAATCTCGCTTTGTGTTTCAAAGTTTTTGAATCCTGAAATTGAATAGGTAAATGCAGGATTTGGCTCTCTGTATTTGCGGATTTTGTTTTCAGCGATTACGGTGAGCGGGGCTTTGTTAACCGTAAGTGTTCGTGTTACTGTTACTGATGTAGCACTCCAATGACTTGAGCCGCTTTGAGTGGCAATACCTGTTACCGTTGCCGTTCCTGCACCAACGATAGTTACCCTGTTGTTCGAAATCGTTGCAACATTGGTATCATTAGTATTGAAACTGTAAGTAACCGGCAAACCTGAACTTGCTGTTGCAGATAGGTCGAAACTTCCATCACCATAGGTTTTGGCGGCAAATGTTGGAAAAGTTATTGTCTGCGAACCGCAGGAAAACTTGAAAAATGTCCATCCATAGGGAGCAGCGGAATACGCAGCACAACTGCCATTAGGAATATACAGATTCACATTGGATAAATCAACGCCAGCAAACGGAGCCCTTGTTAATGAAGGCGGCGTTGTCCGATTAATGGTTACATCAGTTAAACCGGTGCAATTTTGAAAAACATAGTAGCCTATGTCTTTTACCGAACTGGGAATAGTTACTGATGTCAAGCCTGTGCAATTATAAAAAGCATAATCGCCAATATTTGTAACGCCATCGCTAATAATAACATTTGTTATTACGAAATCTTTCCACGGAACATCAACTATGCCGGATAAACCATCCCTTTTAAAATACTTCATATCTCCGGTTCCACTAATGGTTAAAGTGCCATCGTAATATGTGGCAGTTACCTTGGCAGCAGAATAAAGGCCGATTTCCCAAGGTATGGTAGGAGGAGGAATTGGTGTCCATTTTGCATAAAGCGTTTTTGTTTGAGGCAAGTCCCAGTTTCTTGCGCTGCCCATTGATGCTGTGTAATATTGCGTACCGCCACCGTTTTTGCTCGTATAATATCCGCCAAAGATATATCCTTTTCTTGTCGGGTCGAAAGCTAATGGCATTGCTGCATCATAAGTTGCGGTTACAGACGATATTCCGCCTGTTCCACCTTGTTGGTCCAAAGTTATAGTGTAAGTGTTAGGTTCCTCTTTAAAGCCAAGTCTATAATCAGCTGTTACATTGCTTCCTGTTACTTGCAAGGTATATTCATATGCTGCTGCTCGAGTACTACAATTTAGAGTAACATAAGGGGCGCCATAACAATCGTCAGTGTCTTCTGCTCTTTTTACACTAAAAACAGCACCGTCCCATATAACAAGTTTTCCACCTTTACAGTTTAGAGCATCGGGACAGCAATCCTTACCTAATGTAAAGTGATAAGTGTATCCTACGCGGGCGGTAAATTCGTAAAAAGCACCACCAAGGTTATTAAAAAATTCACCACCGAGCACATAGGCTGTTTTGGGGGTTAATTGCCACTCAGAGGAAAATGTGTAAGTTTTGAAACTCCCTTTGAGGTCAGTGGCATAACCCGACACCGGCTTCCCGCAAAACAACAATAGCGCTGCTGCTATTACTGCCAAACAAAAATTGCTCCTACTCTTTGCGATTGGATTTCCGGATGCTCCCGTTTGAATGGCAATTGCGCCATTCATTGCGCTGCTACGATAAGCGCCTGCTGTTGTTACTAAAACTTTACTGCTCATAAACTATGTATTTTAAATTTGTTATTCATCTTTTATTCTGATTTTCAAAAATTTGGACATAAAAAAAAACGGACTTAATTATCCGCTTTTAGAAGGTCTTCCACAACCTGTAGATTTTAGACAAGTAAGCCCGCAATTTTTGCGAGCATTTACCTATTCTTAAATCTACTTTTTGATAAAC
>BNXT01000061.1 GCA_025999775.1 Bacteroidia bacterium
ATTTTGAAATAAAAAATAAGTTTTTTTTTGAAGAAATTTAGTGTGGAGAGTTGAGTTTGGAGTTGTCAAAATCGGGCGTTTCGACTACGCTCAACGACCGGTTTTGAGGCGCTATTCATGTCCCGTTAGGGACAAAATGTTGGTAGAAAACGTACCATCCTTGCCTCTAAATCCCGTAGGGATGGCATGTGAAATCAGCTATTCTAACGGTTTTTACAGGTCATCCCTAACGGGATTTTATTTTGATAACAACGATTTTTCTACCAACATCACCTCTCTAACGGGAGGTTTCGCATCCACGCTCCACACTCCACTCTCAATTCGATAGCGCCTCAAACTTTTTTTAACCGATTTAATCAATTTTTTTGTATAGTTCAATCTTTTTTGTATATTTGCAAAAAAAACAACATGGAAATAACGCTTAATGCCTATTACACCCTGATCATAGCGACTCTTGTATTGATGTTGGGACGATTGATGGTGAAAAAGATAAAATTTTTATCTGATTTCAGTATTCCGGAACCTGTAGCCGGAGGTTTGACATTTGCTATTTTAGCAACTATACTGCACCAAACCAGCGGTTTTACATTGAATATTAACGTGGATCTCCAGAATGGATTTATGTTGATGTTTTTTTCTTCCATAGGATTAGGCGCTGATTTCTCACGTTTAAAAAGAGGTGGAAAACCCTTAGTAATACTAACGCTTATAGTAGGTACATTCATTGTTATACAAAACATCGTTGGGGTTAGTCTTGCTTCATTGTTAGGCTTACATCCGTTAACTGGTTTAATTACAGGGTCAATCACGTTGACCGGTGGGCACGGTACCGCCGGCGGTTGGGGTCCTACATTGGAAGGTATGGGCGTACAAAGCGCTACCACTATAGGCATGGCGTGTGCAACCTTCGGTTTAGTTTTAGGCGGCTTAATAGGAGGACCCACAGCCCAACAAATAATCAAACGGAATAAGTTGCACGGCGAAGCAGCTACAAACGATGACTCTGCTGTACCTTTTGAACAATTACACAACCCACGGTTAATCACCACAGATTCAATGTTAGAAACCATTACCATGTTTGCCGTATGCTTGTCGGCATCGTATTTTATTGCTGAGTGGATGACCACGCATTGTCCTAATGCACTCATCAAGATTCCAACCTTCGTATGGGCGTTGGCATCCGGTATTTTAGTCCGAAATATACTGTCCCGCATATTCCGTGTCAATGTGTTTGACCGTTGCGTGGATGTCGTTGGCAATGTGGCTTTATCGTTGTTCCTATCCATGGCTTTGTTGTCGTTGAAACTCTACGAATTGGTTGATTTGGCAATTCCGTTATTGGTAATTTTACTTGTACAAATAGTCATTGTAATTTTATATGCAC
Organism: Bacteroidia bacterium; assembly: GCA_025999775.1. Lineage (GTDB taxonomy): Bacteria > Bacteroidota > Bacteroidia > Bacteroidales > P3 > BNXT01. Next base: position 1,385 of record BNXT01000061.1, read on the forward strand.
GATTTGTTACGTTTCGTTTTCTGGGTAAAAACTACGATGCTGCGGTAATGACTGCCGGTTATTGTGGTTTTGCTATGGGTGCAACCCCTACTGCCGTAGCTAATATGCAAGCCATAACCCAAAAATTTGGCATGTCCCACAAAGCATTCTTGGTGATACCATTGGTCGGCGCTTTCTTCGTCGATATTATCAATGCGTTTATTTTATCTTTTTTCTCGTCGCTGCCGTTTTTGCATTAAATAAACAGCTCGCTGGCGATGCGGTCGGCAAACAACATCCCTTCCCGTGTACAGCGTGCACCGTGGATGTCTGTGTGTATCCAAGCCTCTGGGAGTGTGGCAAGTTGTGTTTTAAGATGGGTTGAAAAAGACAGTCCGCATTGCTGTTCAATAGTATCAAACCGAATACCCCAACAGGTACGTAGAGCAGTCATCACAGATTCGTTGTAAACCATGGTCGGAGTTAAGTTTTCATAATCTAACATACCTTGCTCATTCGCAATTTGTGCGTTATAGGTGGCTATATCGGAACTATGCCATGTTCGACGACGACCGACCAAACTATGCGCCGAAGGTCCCAAACCCAAATAGGATGTGTGATTCCAATAATTGCAATTATGAATAGAATACCTTTGTTCTTTACAAAAATTGGATATTTCGTAATGCTGAAAGCGGTGTGTATCTGCCCAATCCAATAGGGCGTTATAGCGTCTTATTTGTTGGTTTTCATCAATATCTTGCCGCAATCCTTTTTGGATTTGTCGGTACAACATCGTTTTTGGTTCAATGGTGAGCGCATACGCCGATAGGTGTGTAACATTCAAGTCGGCAACCTCACGTAAATTATGTGCCCATGCTGCATCGGTCAATGTAGGAATACCATAGATTAAATCTATAGAGAGGTTCGTCAATCCGTACTGATACGCCTTTTCAATAGCTGTACGCGCTTGTTGCACCGTGTGTTTACGATTCAAATACTGCAAGTCGGCTGTTTGAAACGATTGTACGCCGATACTTAAGCGATTCACCGGCGTGTCGCTTTGTATTGACTGAATATACGCTGCCGATAAGGATTCGGGATTGCCTTCTAAGGTTATTTCCGCTGTATCGGCAATGCTAAAGTGGTCGTAAAGATGTTTGAAAATACGCTGTAGTTGCGCTATGCCGAGCAATGACGGCGTACCGCCACCAAAATAGATAGACTGTATAGGCTCTTGAAATTCACTATCTGAAAGTACATCCACCGCTTGACTACGAAGGTCTATTTCTTTGCATAGCGTGGTTATAAACAGTTCTAAATCAGCCTCTGCAACAGGTTTTGAAAAAAAATTACAGTAGTTACATTTTTGTTTGCAATACGGAATATGTATGTAAAGTCCCGCCATCCTACTGTTTTTTGCGTACTACGTCGAACGGATTCGGTTACAACCGATTAACTAAATCCGTTTGGGCTTTTTGATAGTCCGTAGGAATACCAATATCAATAAAATAGCCATCCGAAACATAGCCATAAAATAGCTTTTTGTGATGATATTGTTCAAGGATCTCTTTTTCAAATGAAAACGGTTGTGCGCACGGAAAGCTATGCTCCGTAAACGCTTTGTTAATAATATAAACGCCGCCATTAATAAGTCCTTTTTCACAATAGCGTTTTTCATTAAACTGTACAATGCGGTGGTCGGTAGCTATTTCCACAGAGCCATAGCGTTCAAAATCGAGCATCGGTTTGAGAGCGATACTCATATCTGCGTTATTTTGGACGTGTTGTTGTAGCATCGTTGACAAATCCACATCAAAAAGGGAATCCCCATTGAGAATAGCGATCTGCGATGTTTCACAGTATCGCAGGGCATTTGCCATAGCGCCGCCCGTACCTAAAGGCGTTTGTTCGACGGCATAGACCAATTGCATAGTCTTATACTGTGTGCCAAAATAATCGGATATGACGGTGTGTTTATAGCCTGTTGCTAAAACGACTTTTTTGCAATGATAGTGTTCCAAGTATATTAGCAAATACTCTAAAAACGGTTTATTAGCAACCGGCGCCATTGGTTTGGGTACGTCTTGTACCACGCTTTGTAAGCGTGTACCAAAACCGCCTGCCAACACTACTGCTTCTTCTATTGAATAGTCCATGTACGTAGTCCGTTTTTTGAAAATTCGTAAGGTTTTGCGACGCAATTAAACGCTTGGAGCGCGTTAATCACCGCATAACGACTGTAATTTGGACAATAGAAAAAGATAAACCCACCACCACCGGCGCCGGAGATTTTACCACCGGACGAGCCTGCTTGAATGGCTTTATCATAAATCTGTTCAAACAGCTCTGTTGAGATGCCCTCTGCCATTTGTTTTTTGTATTCCCAATTTTCATTGAAAATAGCGCCAATATGATCTAATTTGCCTTTGAGTAAAGCCTCTTTCATTTGTACGGATTGCTCTTTTATTTTGTGCATCGCCTCAAGAGATTGAGCCTTCTTATCGGTTACGTTGGCTTGCTGAGCTTTGATAATATCGCTCGAATTATGGGACGTTTGCGTATAAAACAACACGATGTTGTGCGACAATTCGTTAATGGTTACATTATTGACACGCAACGGATTGATAATAACCCGATTTTTCTCAAAAAACTCCATGAAATTGATACCTCCGAAGGTAGCAGCGTATTGGTCTTGCTTACCGCCCGCCATCTGTAAGTCTTCGCGTTCAATTTGGTAGGCAAGGTATGCAATATCGTATTCGCCAAGCGGTAGCGATAGCCATTGTCCAAACGCGCCGATAACACTGACGGTAAGCGTGGATGACGTGCCTAACCCTGAACCTTGTGGCGCATCAATGAACGTGTGCAACTCAAAACCCTGCGGCTGTAAGCCAAATTCTGCGACCATACGGTTGTACACAGCCGCTTGCAACGCCGCCTTGTGATTGGTGGGCAATTGAGGTTGTACGTCAAAAAGCAAATCCACATCCTGATCGTGCAGTACAATGCGAATTTTGGAATCTGTACGCTTACTGATGCTTGCATGCGCATACAAATTGATGGTGGCATTGAGAATAGATCCTCCGTAGAGGTCGGAAAAAGGCGAAACGTCGGTACCACCACCGGCTAATCCCAATCGTAAAGGCGCTTTACTTCTAATAATCATAAGTCTAAGATTTAGCTCGAAAATACAGTTTGATAGGAGCTCCTGTGAAATTAAATAATGTTCGTAAACGGTTTTCAACAAACCGCTTGTAGGGTTCCTTGATATATTGTGGAAGATTACAGAAAAATACAAACGCAGGGTAAGCTGTTGGTAACTGCGTAATATACTTGATATGTATTCTTTTATCTTTGTAAATTGGCGGCGGATTAGATTCCTTGACAATAGGAAGCAGCGTTTCGTTCAGTACGGACGTGGTTATGCGACGTGCACGGTTCTCATACACGATTTTAACTTGCTCTAAAACCTTGAAGATACGTTGTTTTTTAATAACGGACGTAAAGACAATCGGCACATCGCTCATGGGCGCTATCTTAGCACGAATGCCGACTTCCAAGTCCTTGATGGTATTATTTTCTTTTTCGACTAAATCCCATTTATTAACTACCACAACGATGCCTTTATTATTGCGCTGTGCCAAGCTAAAAATATTGAGGTCTTGCGACTCCAAGCCTGCTTGGGCATCAATCATTATGACGCATACATCGCTTTTTTCAATAGCTCTAATCGAGCGCATGACAGAGTAAAATTCGATATTCTCTTCGACTTTGGTTTTCTTACGCAAGCCTGCCGTATCCACAAGCAAGAAATCAAACCCAAATTGATTGTATCGGGTATAGATAGCGTCGCGCGTGGTCCCCGATACTGGTGTTACAATATGTTTATCCACTCCCACAAATGCGTTGATGATGGATGATTTACCTACATTAGGTCGTCCTACGATGCAGATTTTGGGTAGGTCGGGCACTTCTTCGTAAGTGTTATCCAATTCTTGGCTCACAGCATCTAATAATTCGCCTGTACCACTGCCATTTGTGGAGGAAATCTCGAAAAGCTCATCAAAGCCCAAACGGTAAAACTCATGGACTAAGGAGCGTCGTTCCATATTATCCACCTTATTAACCACCAACAGTACTTTTCGGTTACTGCGACGAAGCAGCTGTGCCACATCTTCGTCCATAGGCGTAATACCATCCTTTACGTCCACCATAAACAGGATAATATCGGCTTCTTCGACAGCCAATTCGACTTGATAGCGGATTTCGCGGTTAAACACGTCCTCGTCGTCCGTCACGTACCCGCCGGTATCTATCACAGAAAATTCCTTGCCATTCCAATCGCCATGACCGTAATTGCGGTCGCGCGTAACGCCGCTGATTTCATCGACAATAGCGTCTTTGGCTTGTGTCAACCGATTAAACAGCGTCGATTTCCCCGTATTGGGACGACCTACAATAGCAATGATATTTTTCATGTATAGTTTAAGATGGATTACAAAGATACACATTTTTTCCGAATTGGTTAAAAAAAACCAAAACTCGTCCATCTCTGCTCTGAAACGTATTTCTACTTCCAGTGTTGACAGCGTACACACTTTCTAAACCGTTCTTGCAATTCATCTATTCGATTGAGTAATTTCTCGAACGACAAAGAAACGCCGTAAATCATTGTGTTTTGCATTTTTTCGTAGTCCTGCCGCCAATCATCAAGTACTTGTGCAGGCGGAACAAGACAAATATTTTTACGAATATCCTGCGAATAATCAACGCCATAGATACATGTAAAAACTTCGCGGTGGTGGTGGATTGTGTTCCAAAGTTCGTTGTCGGCAATTGCTTTCGTGGCAAAATCTTTGTCCATCATTCGTTCCAAATCGTACAAATGCCGTGACTTGCGGTTGGCAAGCATTGAGCCGCCACCTGTAAAAATTTCGTGCAATAAAAATGCTTTTTCTAAAAAGGTTTTTTCAGGCACAGCCGTTATAATTTTTGTATTGACAACGGTTGTTTCAATATCAAAATTTTCTGAAATCAAACTTTTAACTTCGCTTATGGCTGTTGGCTCAATGAGCGACCTTGCTCCTATTTCAAGCACAATTTCATTTTTCAGGTAAGGTAATTCATCGAACAGAGATTTATAGCGAATGAAAATTTTTCTCGGCTCGGGATAGGTCTTGTCGCCTTCGCCATCGGGTTGCGACTCGACTGTGCAAAGATTTTGTAAGCAGTAGTTTTCAATGGCTTGCTGAAATTCAGTACAAAAAATTTCTCTTACAAACAGCGAAGATTGTTTGCGCAATTTTTTGAGTTTTTTGCCACCTAAATCGCCCTGTAAGTCAAATTGCACTCTATCTATCGCTAAATCAATATCTTCCGAAAATCGTTCAATCAAATTCCAAACCTTACTCAACGAAGTTCCACCTTTGAAAACCAAACGGTTGGCAAACGACAATGAAAACACAATTTGCAAAATGGTTGTTACCCACAAATCTTTTTCGATTGACTGCGGTGGAATACCAATTTTATTGGATAGTTGCTCAATATCTATTGTCTGCTTTTCTGTCGGAATTTTAAAATAATTATTCATATAGTTTCATTATCAGTGATTTAATCCACGCCGGCATAAGTTTGGCATCATTCAGTATTTGCTCTTTCGGCATTTGTTGCAGCAGCGATTTTATTTTATCTAAATGCTCTTGTGTAACTCTTTCTTGCGTGATTTCTTTCAATGAAAAAGTGATTAGCATTGCCAATTCATTTTGAAAAGCTAAGTTTTTAGGAGCCGTATGTTTAAACAAAATACCTTTACTTTTACCTGTATTTATTCTGCGAGGCGTACCGTCCGTCAAATATACAAAATTCATTGGCACTTGTGTAGATAAGCCTAAACGATTAAGTGCGTATAGACCTGTTGGAGCAATACGCGCCTTATCGCGTTTGGCTATAGCGTAAGCCACCTCGTCCCACGAAGGATACAAAATGCCCCAACCGTATTTTTTATCAATTTTGGGATAAAAATAGATACCTCGTGCCAAACGAATAAGCGTTTGTTTTTTTACCAATCTTTCCAATGCTTTTCTGACAGAATTTGCTTCGCCGTAAGCAGAAAAATCAGAAGCGAAATATTCTTTACCCC
>BNXT01000062.1 GCA_025999775.1 Bacteroidia bacterium
CTATCTTAATATTTTGTTGGGCATCCAAATAGCCGTCTAACGAATTTACTTCGTAAAAGTCATCACCAAACAGCGCTTGTCCCATAGGCGCCAAGCGAGAGGCGCTCCGCCCTGTATCGCCGACATGCACTTTTTCCGCATCCAACGTATTAACTTTATTTTCCAATTTATCGTTAAGCATTACTAGCTTCCACGATTTGGTCTTGATAACCCAAACCGTTGAAACAGTCAGTATTGCGAGCACGACACCTATTGATATCCAACCTGCGGTCGTACCCACAACGTCAAAAGCTCTATAAACGCCGTAACACAAACTTGCAAAGCCGATAACGCCTGCAATAGACGTACCTGGTATCACTAAGATTTCCAGCAACACAAAAATAAGACCTACAACAAGCAACCCAATAATAATACCTATTTCCATAATTCTTTTGTTATTTTACGTTCACAGAGACTCGTTGATTACCTCTGTATTCCGCAACGAAACATTGATAGCCCAAACTCTTAATTTGATTTCTCATCACATCGGCATCCGCAAACGTAGCAAACGGTAAGCTCATACAGCGATAAAGTCCATCCCCTTCTGTAACTATTTCCAAACGCAATGATGGCAAGGCAAGCAATAAATTCTTAAACGGTACCGAAAAATCAATGAGCGTCTTATTGGCTGTTAGTTGTATCCGAAAAACTGATAATTGATCGTTAACAGGACCATCATAGTAATTAGGTTGTTGTATGCTTCGCATATTTTCTTGTGCCGGATAGTATCCACTTTGTTGTTGTGGATATGCGCCTTGCTGCTGCGGATAAGCTCCCTGTTGTTGTGGATATGCGCCTTGCTGCTGCGGATAAGCTCCCTGTTGTTGTGGATATGCGCCTTGTTGCTGTGGATATGCCCCTTGTTGCTGTGGATATGCCCCTTGCTGCTGTGGATATGCCCCTTGTTGCTGTGGATATGCCCCTTGCTGCTGCGGATATGCCCCTTGTTGCTGAGGATAAGCCCCTTGTTGTTGAGGATAAGCCCCTTGTTGTTGAGGATAAGCCCCTTGTTGCTGAGGATATGCCCCTTGCTGCTGTGGAGAAGCTCCTTGTTGCTGTGGATAAGCTCCCTGTTGCTGCGGATATGCCCCTTGTTGCTGCGGATATGCTCCTTGTTGTACAGGAGATGCTCCTTGTTGTGCGGGGGATGCCCTTTGTTGTGCGGGGGATGCCCCTTGTTGTACGGGGGATGCCCCTTGTTGTGCGGGGGATGCCCCTTGTTGTGCGGGGGATGCCCCTTGTTGTGCGGGGGATGCCCCTTGTTGTGCGGGGGATGCTCCTTGTTGCTGCGATTGTGCTCCTTGTTGTGCGGTTTGATTTGATATCACTTTATTCAAATTCTGTGCCAATGCGTCGATTTGAGTTTGTTGTTGAGCTATCTTTTCATCGCGTAGTTTCAATTCCTTATTCAACTCCGGAGTACCACCAGCAGCAGTCTCTGCCGGTTTTCCAATAATTATCGTATCTTTCTCTGCCTGTGCCTCTGCTTTTTCTGCAATGACAGTATTTTTCTTGGATGCTGTGTAAGTACCTTTTTCGTCAAAGACATAAGGTACTTCACGAAAATCATGTATTGCGTTAAGGTTTTTACCCGATGAGGTACGATTAGAAACAAAGAGTCCGCCTTGTCCGTTTTTCTTCACCACGAATCCATAATCGTCCGCGCCGGAGTTAATTGGAGCTTGCATATTAATCGGCACCGTAAATGATATTTGGGATAAGTCGGTAGCGCCCGAAACAGCATGCGCGACATCATCTACCGTGATCTTAGAATAAAAAATATCAAATCCCCCCATTCCCGCATGACCATTGGATGCAAAGAACAATATAGAGTCATTGTACAATTGAGGATATGCTTCGTCGCCATTTGTATTGATTGCCGTACCAAGTCGTATGGGGCTACTCCACATATTATCACCTTGTGATTTCGTTACATAGATGTCCGAAGTACTACCATTCTTAGCCATTACAAAAAACATGATTTTACCATCCGAACTTAGCGTTGGATAACCAATCACGGCGTCATTATCGTGAAAAGATTGAATATTCGCTTTTTTGCTTATCGAGCCTTTAGGCGTCAATGTGTAGGAAAAAATATTTGTTGCTTCACTTTTTTTGAAATCAAAGAAAGCTAAAAATTTGTTATTCTTCGTTGAGACCTTATGGTTACGCATAACGTAGTAGGTGGTGGTGTTAGCATCAAACGCAAAAGCCTTATCGGACTTGGTCGTTGTAATGTCTTTTACAGGTTCTATGGGCTTCCAACTATCTGCTTTATCCGGTTGGTCGCTGACTATTGGAAGTGATGTAAATAATCGTGCCGGAGCCGGTACGTCCTTATGAAACAAGCGTGCGACAAAAGCTGTTGTCGGCGTGATTGTTTTGGACGCCACTTTATCTAAGAACCCCTGTTTGTCTCTATCCGACGAGAATAGCAAAGCATCTCGATACCATGTAATAAAGGTTTGGTTGTTCTGATTAGTATTCAGAGCCGTTGTCGGTACGACCGTAACAGTGGTTTTACGAGGGTCTTCCGAAGATTGAATGGCAAACTCTGCCTTACGAATCCTTGCGCTGGCAACCTCTTCATCATTGGGATGAGATTCTTTATACTGTTTATAGGTCTCTAATGCTAACATATATTTACCGTTGCCCATCAGAACATCGCCATAGTACAGCAAGTAATTACCCTCCGTCTCTTTAATATTTTTTTCTTTAGCGCTTGCAAAACTCGCTTCTGCCTTTACAAATTGATTTGTTTTGAGATAGGCTTCCCCCAAACGACTATAAACCTGTGCTACATCATACGTAGGCGCTTTTTTAGAGCTTGTAGCCTTTTTAACTAACTGTTCATAGCCTTTAATGGCTTCGGTATAGTGCCCTTTATCCATCAAAGCGTCTATTTTCTGCATGGGTTCATTCGACGCAGCGTACACACCACTCGAAACAAACAGCATGCACAATGCCAATGTTACACAATATCTGGTCATATCTTGGTTATTTTTAACTATTTTCATACTACACCTCACAAAGGTACAATTTTTTTTTCTAAAAAGCCAAATTTATTATTTCTCTCACATTTTCGATATAATGAAAGGTCAATCCATCAATATATTTAAGTTCAATTTCTTCCACGTGTTTTTTATTTGCTTTACAGAGAATAACATGTTTAATATCTGCGCGTTTTGCTGCCAATATTTTTTCTTTAATACCGCCCACAGGGAGCACTTTACCCCGTAAGGTTATCTCACCGGTCATAGCGAGGTTGGATTTCACTTTTTTCTTCGTAAAGACTGAGTACAAGGCTGTAAATAATGTAATGCCCGCCGAAGGACCATCTTTCGGCGTAGCGCCTTCCGGTACATGAATATGGACATTGCGCTTTTCAAATACGTCTTCGGTGATATTATATCGTTTATAATCTGATTTCAAGTATTCGTAGGCTAAGGTTGCCGATTCTTTCATCACATCGCCCAGATTGCCGGTCATTGTTAGTTGCCCCTTCCCCACTCCAGAACTTGCTTCCACAAAAAGTATCTCACCGCCTACAACCGTCCACGCCAAACCCGTTACAACACCTACTGTATCCTCTTTCAACTGCTTGGTTTCATCAAACGTCGGAATCCCAAAAATAGCATTCAGATTTTTCGACTGCAAGTCCTTTTGGTACTTATTTTTTTCAACAATTTGTCGTGCTCTATAACGCGTAATCTTCGCTATTTGCTTGTCCAATTGACGAACGCCTGATTCACGAGTATAGCCTTTGATGATGTCGTGTATAACCTCGTCGCTCACGTGTAGTTGGTTATCTTCTACACCGTGTTCTTTAAGTTGTTTAGGTAATAAATGGCGCTTCGCTATTTCTATTTTCTCTTCCAAGAAATATCCTGAAATATCAATCACTTCCATTCTGTCAAGCAAAGCCGGGTGTATCGAAGTAGCGCTATTAGCTGTAGCCACAAACAATACTCTTGACAAATCGAAGTCTATGTCTAAATAATTATCGTGAAAACTCATGTTTTGCTCAGGATCGAGTATTTCTAACAGCGCTGCCGAAGGGTCGCCCTGTATATTAAGTCCTGAGACCTTGTCAATTTCATCCAGCACGAACACCGGATTTGCTGTTTGCGCTTTTTTGATATTGGTAATAATGCGTCCGGGCATAGCGCCGATGTAGGTACGGCGATGTCCGCGCAATTCAGCTTCATCATGCAAGCCTCCTAACGACATGCGAACGTATTGGCGTCCGAGAGCGGCTGCCAACGACTTGCCTAAGGATGTTTTTCCGACACCCGGAGGACCTAATAAACATAGTATGGGCGCTTTCAAATCCTTGCGTAGTTTCAACACCGCTATATACTCAAGTATGCGTTTTTTTACTTTCTCAAGTCCAAAATGATCAGCATCCAGCACGTCTTGCGCATGTTTTAGATCAAAATTATCATCGGAGTATTCCCCCCATGGCAAATCCACAACGGTTTCCAAGTAATTCAGTTGCACCGAATAGTCCGGAGACATGGAATTGATACGTTGTAATTTCTTAATATCGTTATCAAAAATCTCAGCCACAGCACTACTCCACTTCTTAGATTTAGCCTTGTCTTTGAGGTCTTTAATGTCATTATCCACCTGCGAACCGCCCAATTCTTTCTGAATTGTTTTCAGTTGTTCGTTGAGTACCTGCTCCCTATACTGTTTGTCAATTTCGGAACGTACTTTCCCTTGTATTTGCTGTTTTAGTTCGACTTTTTGATGTTCTTTAGTCAAAATTTTGAGAAGTCGTTCAGCTTTCGTTTGAACGACATCTAATTCCAATATCTCTTGTTTTTCGATAGCATCCAAATCCAACATGGAAAGCACGAAATTGATGAGGAAATTAGGGTTTTCCACGTTATTCACCACATTGATGATGTTGTTGGATATATGGGGGGTTTTTTCAAATACTTGCGATGCCAAATCTTTAATGGAGGCGATTATCGCTTTATTATTTTCCTCGTTCCTGTCCATGTGTATCGTGATTGGTCTGTCGCCAATCCGTGCCACAAGGTAAGGTTTTGTTCTCACAATTTCTAAGATTTCAAAGCGCCATACGCCCTGTATCAAGGCGACAATTTCAGAACCATTGGCAGGCGTGAATATTTGCACCACACGTGCGATAGTACCTATCGTGAATATATCCTCCGGAAGAGGGTCGGTTTCTTTTGTTTTATCTTTTTGAGCGACTACACCAAGATAGGTTTTATCTTCATAGCTTTTCTTGACTAACTTGAGGGATTGTTCACGCCGCAGTGTTACAGGGACAATCATGCTTGGTAGTAGCGCTGTATTACGCAACGCTAATAGGGGCAATTCCTCCGGTACCGAATCTTGTGGGGTTTTATCCTCCTCTTCTCCGAGTGAAAACGGTATGCACTCTATATCTGCCTCAAAAAAGTCTGAAAATCTTTCAATCATATCTATGCTATTCTATAACGTTGTGATTGTTTAAACACATTTTTCAATATATCTTTGTCCACTTTATCAAGGGTACGACCTCTCCGAGCGTACATTCTTGCGGCAATATCCAACACTTTTTCCAAGTCGCTTTGTTTGCCGCCCCAAGTGAATGAAGCAATAAAATTACGTTGGAAGCCTGCGCCGAACACATTAGCGCCAACACCAATGACAGTGCCTGTATTAAAGGTTGTCTGTATTGCCACTTTGGTATGATCGCCCATAAATAAACCGCAAAACTGCTGTCCCGTAGGTTCAAATGTGTTCCATGTATAGTTCCACAAACGCACCTCATCATACGTATTTTTCAGGTTGGAAGAATTGGTACCGGCGCCGATGTTACACCACTCGCCCACTACCGAATTGCCTAAGAATCCATCATGCGGCTTATTAGAATAGCCGGTAAAAATCACATTCTCAACTTCTCCCCCCACCTTCACGTATGGTCCAAGTGTTGTCCCCCCATATATTTTAGCGCCCATTTTGACGACGGCATGTTCCGCCATTGCAAAAGGTCCACGTACGCAAGCGCCTTCCATAATTTGTGCATCTTTACCTATATAGATAACGCCGTTTTTTGTGTTCAAGGTAGCGCCTTCAACCACCGCCCCTTCTTCGATAAAGATATCTTCTACATTCCCTATCACAACATTGGTTTTGCTTATTTTCTGCGATTTACGATCGGCAGTCAAGCGTGCAAAATCACTCCGTATCACCTCCTCATTGTACAAATACAAGTCCCAAAGATTATCTATCTTGATTATATCGCCATTGTACTCAGTTTCCTGCATATCGTCGTGCTCATTGCTTTTGCCGATTTCCTTATTGCTCATGCAGTAGGCAATAATGGAGTCTGTACTCGAAATAGCCTGATTAGGTTTAAGCTTCTTAATGGCTGTAACTAATTTCGGGGTTGGCAATACCGACGCATCAATTAAGACATTGGTATCTTTCTCCACTAAAGGGTATTTTTTTGACAGATATTTTTCAGTCAACGTGGATGTTTCCGTTCCTAACAGGGCATTCCATTTCTCGCGAATGGACGTAATGCCTATCACTAATTCCGCAACCGGACGGGTATAAGTCAGGGGTAACAAATTCGTACGCATCGTTGCTTCGTCAAAAAGGATATAGTTCATGGTCTTGCTTTTCCGTTATTATACGCAGCTTTCAAAAAAATGTTTCACAATGAGACAATGTTAAAAGCCTATATATAAAACCATAGCAGTCGGTCAAAATGCCGACTGCTGTACGATTAGAAGCGCTATTTACAAAAGACGGTTCTTGTTTTTGTTGGTTACCTATTTAACGTCAAATAATTCGATGGTGAAGACCAAGGTTGAGCCGGCAGGAATAATCGAAACGCCACGGTCGCCGTAAGCCAAGTCGGATGGGATGTAAAAGATGAACTTAGAACCGACAGGCATGAGTTGCACGCCTTCAGTCCAGCCTTTAATCACTTGATTCAACGGAAAAGAGATGGTTTCGCCGCGTTCATACGAAGAATCAAATACGGTGCCATCAAGTAATTTACCTTCATAATGCACGGTTACCGTAGCGGTTGCGTCTTTAGGTTTAACGCCTGTACCCATAGTAACTACTTTGTATTGCAGTCCCGAAGGCAACACAACCACACTTTTATCTTTTTTGTTCTCCGTCAAAAAAGCCTCGCCCTTAGTCTTATTTTCAGCTGCGGATAGACCGGCTTGCGCTTCTTCGCGTGCCTGCATGGAACTTTGCCATTCCTGCATTTTTTGCTGCATCTCTTCCTCAGTGAAAATAGGAGGCTCCTGATTGATAGCTGTTTTAATACCTCTGTTTACGGCATCAGCGTCAAATGCAAACGATTCTTGTTGCATGTTACGCCCAATGTTATATCCAATGATATAACTGATTTGTTGTTCGTGTGTCATGTTTTGTGAATTCATAAAACTTGTGAATAATAATACGGTGCAAAATAGTGT
>BNXT01000063.1 GCA_025999775.1 Bacteroidia bacterium
GCGGTGCGCTGCCGGGCGTTTCTGACTACGCTCAACGACCGATTTTGACGACTCGCGAAGGTCCTGACAAAGGCGGTTATTGGGTAGTAATTGAGAATTTGAAAAAAGATGTTTGAAAATTACAAAAATAGTACTATCTTTGCAACCTGAGAAAATAGAACCGTTACAATTATCATGAAAAAACATTTAACAATTGCATTAGTTGCGCACGACCGCAGAAAAAGAGATATGGTAGAATGGGCTACCTTCAACGCTGAAACATTATCCGAACATACCCTGATTTGCACAGGGACTACGGGGAGTCTTATCCAACAAGCCTTTGATAAATCCGGCATTAAAGCGGAGATTGTCTGTATGCACTCCGGTCCGTTTGGCGGGGATGCAGAAATTGCGGCTAAGGTTGTGCGTAAAGAAATCAACCTCGCTATTTTCCTGATTGATGATTTGAATTCGCAACCTCATGAAGCCGACATACAGATGTTACTACGCCAGTGCCGCATACACAATGTGCCTATCGCTTGCAACCGTTACAGCGCCGATTTGATGATTACCAGCTCGTTATGGGACGATGACAACTATGCCCCCAGTATGCCGCAATATATAGAATTTGCGAGATAGCAGTGAATGATTTTACATTTTCCAAAGCTGAAAGGCTATGCAACAAAGAAGCTATTGACGCGCTTTTTGTCAATGCTTTGACTATACGTAATTCCCTTTTTGTTGTGAAATTTATCACCAAAACGGATGCCACAGATACAACACTGCCCCAAATTTTAATTTCAGTACCCAAAAAACGTTTTAAACATGCGGTAGATCGTAATCTTGTGAAACGCAGAATACGCGAAATTTATCGTAAAAACAAGGATTTAATACTCTCCAAAACATCGCAAATGGTCGTTATTTACGGTCAATCCATAATCCAATCCTACGAAGAAATGGAGCAGCGTTTATGTGAACTTTTTAATCGGCTCGGTTAGGATGAGACGTTGGATGATAGCGCCGTTTATTCTGTTAATCCGCATCTATCAGTATGCTATTTCGCCGTATTTCCCCAAAGCGTGTCGGTTTGTTCCTTCGTGTTCGCAGTATGGCATTGAAGCCTTGCAGAAACACGGTTTATTCAGGGGTTTGTGGCTGACTATACGGCGTATGCTGCGTTGTCACCCTTTTGGTGGCAGTGGTTATGATCCGGTACCATGAGGTTTACAACATTCTCAACAGAGGTTTCTGAGCTTTGCGGATTGTTTCTTCAGAAAGAATGATCTCCGGCGTTTCATTAAGTAGCGTTTGATACAGTTTTTCAAGCGTATTTAGCTTCATATATGGGCAATCGTTGCATCCGCACTGTTCGGTACTTTCTGCGATATAAAAGAGCTTATTGGGGCACAATTTTCGCATTTGATATAAGATACCACTCTCGGTAGCCACAATATAACTCTGATTAGTATCCGTTTGCACAAACTTCAACATCGCCGCCGTACTCCCCACAAAATCGGCAAGCGCCAACACCGGCGCCGTACATTCCGGATGTGCAATAAGCGCCGCTTCCGGATGCTGTTGCTTCAACTGTATAATGCGTTCGGCAATCAATTGATTATGTACATGACACACCCCGTCCCAAAGGATCATTTGCCGACCGGTTTTCTTATTGATGTAGTCGCCCAGATTTTTATCGGGCACAAAGAGTATCTCCTGATTTTTCGGCAACTGGTTCACAATTTGCAGTGCATTCCCAGAAGTACAGATAATATCGGATAGAGTTTTGACCTCAGCCGTACAGTTGATGTACGATACCACCATAGCATTGGGATGTTGGTCTTTTAGTTTCTGTAAATCGGCAGCTTTGCAACTATCCGCCAAGGAGCAGCCTGCTTCTATATCGGGTAATAACACCCGTTTGTCGGGATTAAGAATCTTGGCTGTTTCCGCCATAAAATGAACGCCACAGAATACGATGATATTCGCTTTTGTCTGCATGGCTTGTTTGGATAACGCAAGACTATCACCCACGAAATCTGCTATATCCTGCATCTCATCACGTAGGTAGTAATGCCCCAAAATAACGGCATTTTTCTGTCGTTTTAAGCGTGTAATATCTTCAACAAGGCTCTCTGTCATACTGCAAATTAAGGACGTGCTATTTCACTAAGAAAGGGTATTTGTAATCCGTCGGCGGTACAAAGTTTTCTTTGATAGAGCGAGGGCTTGTCCAACGAATAAGGTTAAGGTAACTACCCGCTTTGTCGTTGGTGCCGGAGGCACGCGCTCCGCCAAAGGGTTGCTGTCCCACAACAGCGCCGGTTGGCTTATCGTTGATGTAAAAATTACCGGCAGCATAGTGCAATATATCATCGGCAATCTCAATAGCAGCACGGTCATTGGCAAAAATAGCGCCGGTCAGTGCATAAGGCGAGGTCGTATCACACAGTTTAAGCGTCTTTTCATAGTCAGTATCAGGATAAACATAAACTGTTAGAATAGGTCCAAAGATCTCCTCCTCCATGGATTTATACTTTGGTTCTTTGGCAAGAATCAGCGTCGGCTCAATAAAGTAGCCTTTTTTCTTGTCGCCTGTACCGCCAAAGACAATCTCCGCATCCTTAGATTTTTTAGCATGTGCGATATAGGTCATGCAATTATCAAAGGAGGTTTCGTCAATAACAGCGTTGATGAGGTTAGAGAAATCTTGTACATCACCCATTTTAATTTCTTTGAGCATCTTGCCAATCTCTGCTTTTACGGGTGTCCAGATGGATTTAGGGATATATGCGCGTGAAGCCGCTGAGCATTTCTGTCCTTGATATTCGTAAGCGCCCCGCACTAAAGCCACTGCTAAGGCTTTAACGTCTGCTGAGGTATGGGCAAAAATAAAGTCTTTACCGCCGGTTTCGCCGACAATTTTTGGGTAGGATTTATATTTTGATAAGTTTTTTCCGATGTTTTCCCAAACGCTGTTGAAGACCTTAGTAGAGCCGGTGAAGTGAAACCCGCCAAAATCTTTATGGTTAGTACAAACATTACCGATAAGGCTACCAGACCCCGGCACAAAGTTGACCACGCCATCAGGTAGTCCCGCTTCTTTGAATATTTGCATCAAATAATAGTTGGACAAGAGAGAGGTCGTTGATGGTTTCCATACGGTGGTATTACCCATCAATGCAGGACTGAGGTTGAGGTTGCCGGCAATAGCTGTGAAGTTGAACGGTGTAACCGTCAATACAAAGCCTTCCAACGGACGATACTCCATACGGTTGAGCGTGAGAGCGTCACGGTTGGTTTGATTACGGTATATTTCTTGTGCAAAGTGCACGTTGAACCGCAAAAAGTCAATGAGTTCGCACGGAGCGTCAATCTCCGCTTGATAGGCATTTTTGCTTTGACCAAGCATCACGGCTGCAGCAATGAGCGGACGATATTTGGTTGCCAATAAATCGGCGATTTTGAGCATGATGGAGGCACGCGAAGGAAACGGCATGTCTGCCCATGCTTTTTTTGCCTTCATGGCGGCATCAATAGCCATCTTCACTTCTTTTTCGGTGCACAGATGATAGGTAGCCAGCACTTTCTTATGGTCGTGGGGCATCACAACCTTGCCTATCTTACCGGTACGTATTTCTTTACCACCGATGATGAGTGGTATATCAATGGTTTTGCCGGATAACTCCTTGAGAGCTTCTTGCAGCGCTTTGCGTTCAGGCGAACCGGGTGCATACGATTTCACAGGTTCATTGGTTGGCATCGGATAATTAAAAATAGCATTATTCATAGCAGTGTCATTTAATGGTTACGTATTCTTATAGCACATTCCGAAGAACGTATGACAAAGATACAAATTTTTTTTGAAATGCACCCCTCCACACTCAATTAACCAGGGCAACCGCACCAAAATTCAACGATATTATACAATTTTGCTTCCGTCTGTTACGCCGGAAGGCGTTAATTTTTGATAACCCTGTACAAGCGGAGCGCAGTGCGGGGTATAAAGCATCTCCCCCCCTCTACAACCCCGTAGTGGGTTGAAGTTCTTCCGGACTTGCTATTTGATGGAAAATGGTTACTCTCGCGTGTTGTATGCTTATATTATGGGCATTATCAAAAATAAAAACTGTACGCTTTTTCGAATCAGATGAATAAATTCAACCCCCTTCGGGGTTGGCTGAGAGGAGTCGATGCCTTATACCCCGCACTGCGCTAAGCTTGTACGGGGTTATCGAAATTGTACCCCCATACGGGGTAGTTGTCATCGTAAATTTGATGCGGTTGCCCTGTTAATTAACAAAAAGGGGCAGGAAAACCCCACCCCTATTGTTAATTGTTAATTATTCATTACTTTTTCACCACTTTCGTGTATTGCCCATCCACGTGGATGATGTACGTGCCGGATGGCAATGGGGACAGGTCGAGGGCGATTTTGTCATGACCTGTTGAAGCGCCGTCATTGGGTACTGTGCGTATAGTCCCTGCAACTTTGTTGCCATTGATGTCATACACTGTAACGACAGGGTTTTGTGCGTTCGTTTCGATATACACCATGCCCGTGGTAGGATTAGGAAACACTGCTACCGCCACCGTGGTGGAAACCACGCTGTTGGTGGTAGGTATCGTATCACTGATGACAATATAGACGGTGTCGGTCAGATAGACCGTGTCGTATAGGAAAATTGTATCATACAATAGGATTGTGTCATTGATGACGCTATATGCCGTATCTATTGTATGGATGGTGTCGTACAGGGTGAGATAGGTTGTATCGGGATGAGCGAGTGCGTTTTGCCATGCGGTAAACAAACGTAATGTGTCATTTTGTAACTGTGCGATTTGGGCTTTTAGAGCATCTATCTCTTGCTTCAAACTATCGATTTCCACAGAAGTTATTGTACCAAACTCTTTCCACACATCGGCAGCTTGGTAGGCTGCCAACGAACCAGTGGGGACATATAGGGTATCGCTGCTTAGAGAGACATTGGTAAATACGTCGCTTGTAATGGTTTGTGGTACAGGATTCAAATTGGTAACACTCGTCAAGCCGATACATCTATAAAACGCACCCTCACCAATACTCGTTACACTATTCGGAATGGTTAAACTGCCCGTTAAGCCGCTACAGTCAGCAAACGCCCATGCTTCAATACTCGTTACACTGTTTGGGATTGTAAAAGCGCCTGTTTTTCCACCCGGATAAGCCACAAGCGTATCCATCGTTTTAGTATATACTACGCCATTCTCGGACTTATACCGTATATTGCCTATTTCCACATTAAACGAAGTTAGTTTACAACCCTGAAACGAATCACCAGCAATACTTGTTACACTGTTCGGAATTGTTAAATTGCCTGTTAAACCGCTACAGCCCTGAAACGCGGCAATCCCAATGCTCATTACACCGTTCGGAATAGTTAAACTGCCCGTCACACCGCTGCAGCCATAAAATGCCCTATCCCCGATGCGCATTACACTATTTGGAATTGTTATACTTGTCAATTTACGAAAGTTATAGAACGCATAATTGGGAATAACTTTTACATTATTACCAATGTTTACGGTTACAATATTGGTGTCATTATACCACACATTACTACTGAATGACGCGCAGCTATCGGCATTGAAATTCACCGTCGTTAAGCCGATACAGTTATAAAACGCATAACTCCCGATGCTTGTTACACTGTTCGGGATGGTTACACTCGTCAATCCGCTACATCCACTAAACGCCAAACTTCCGATGCTCGTTACACTATTTCCTATCGTTACACTCGTCAAACCGCTACAATTCTGAAACGCCCAATCCCCGATGCTTGTTACACTATTCGGGATGGTTACACTCGTCAATCCGCTACATCCACTAAACGCAGAACTCCCGATGCTCGTTACACTATTCGGGATGGTTACACTCGTCAATCCGCTACATCCACTAAACGCAGAACTCCCGATGCTTGTTACACCCGATTGTATTATCGCTGTTTTTATAGGGAGATAACGCCATGGTGCAGAAGATTCATACGTATAATCCTTCATCGCTCCGGTTCCACTGATAGTCAAAGTATGGGTAGCTATTTCATATTCAGCTTTTACATCTGTAGCATTAGGCGTACCAATATTCCAACTAATGGCTACGGTATCTGGTTTCACAATAGTACCAAAATTTTTCCATACATTAGCAGCTTTATATGTATCTATCGCAGTTTCCGGCACAAATAGAAACCGATTCGACAAGTCCGCAGGAAACGCTGTGCTTGATATAATCTGAGGCGTGGTACACGTCGTTTTTACAATAAGTAAATTACTACATCCCGAGAAAACATAGTTAGGTAGGGTTTGTACGCTATCACCTATATTCACTATGCTAATTGTATTATAAAATGGGGAATTACTTGCAGATGAAAAATTTGGTATATTCTTGGCATTGTAATTTACAGTTGACAAACCGTTACATCCAGAAAACGCATAATTCCCGATGCTCGTTACGCTGTTCGGTATCTCTACACTCGTCAATCCGCTACATCCAGAAAACGCAGAACTTCCGATGCTCGTTACACTATTCGGTATCTCCACACTCGTCAAGCCGATACAGCTATAAAACGCCTGATCCCCGATGCTCGTTACACTGTTTGGAATCGTAAAAGCGCCAGTTTTGCCAGTCGGATAAGCCACAATCGTATCCTTTGCTTTGCTATATACTACTCCGTTCTCAGATGAATAACGTATATTTCCACTTCCTACGTTAAATGTAGTCAATCCGCTACATCCAGAAAACGTATAACTCCTGATGCTCGTTACACTATTTCCTATCGTTACACTCGTCAAACCGCTACAATTCTGAAACGCCTGATCCCCGATGCTCGTTACACTATTCGGTATCTCTACACTCGTCAAGCCGCTACAGCTATAAAACGCCTGATCCCCGATGCTCGTTACACTATTCGGTATCTCCACACTCGTCAAGTCGCTACAGCTATAAAACGCAGAACTTCCGATACTCATTACACCATACGGTATTGTAAAAGCGCCTGTTTTCCCTGTCGGATAAGCCACAATCGTATCCTTTGCTTTACTATATACTACTCCGTTCTCAGATGAATAACGTGTATTTCCACTTCCTACGTTAAATGTAGTCAAACCGCTACATCCACCAAACGCAGAATTCCCGATGCTCGTTACACTATTCGGTATCCACACAAGCTGGCATACATAGTTGTTTGTTTTGACTTACAATAGAGGCAGCAGTGTATTGGGGAATCATAAAGCCGCTGTTCAGTCCGGGATGCGCTACCAAAAAACTGGGTAAGTCACGT
>BNXT01000064.1 GCA_025999775.1 Bacteroidia bacterium
GTGTATAAAGTATTTGTAAAATGTGTCTTTATCATTATATTTATCTCCAAAATACGTCTATTGTTTTACAAATTTACGTAAAAATTTCTAATTACAGGATTGATCAATAGTCTATCTCTTGTGCACGCAGTTGTATGAGTGGTCCATTTTGAGGCATCAGCATACAACCGGAGTTTTTCTCTGTGAAATGCCCAACCACCGAAATGTTAGCATTATGTTTTATCGTTTCGTAGTCGCTTTGAGCAATAGAGAACAAGAGTTCGTAATCTTCACCGCCATTGAGCGCCGTAGTGGTCGGATGGATGTCAAAGGTTTCCATCGTAGAGTATGTGGAATGGTCAATGGGAATTTTATCTTCGTACAGCAGGCATCCCAATGCGGAGGCTCGCGCGAGTTGCAGCGCTGCCGCCGCTAATCCGGTATCAATACAGCGCATAGATGTCGGCTTGATGCCTTTTTCTTTGAAGAAATCAAGAATATCCACACGGGCTTCAGGCTTCAGTTGTCGTTCCACTACATATTCATGACCTTGTAAATCCGGTTGCATTTTAGGATCTGCCATAAATACGGCTTTTTCACGTTGCAGAATGAGTAAACCTGCGTAAGCGCCGCCTAAATCGCCACTTACGCAGAGCAGTTGCTTATCCATACCGCCGTGGCTATACACAATGTCGGTTTCATCGGCTTGTCCAATGACCGAAATAGCAATACATAACCCACTTTGACTGCTGGTCGTTTGTATTCCCATAATGTCAATAGACAGTCGTTGACACGCTAAACGCACGCCGGTAAACAATTCTTCTACAGCTTCCAACGAAAAACGGTTAGACAGCGCCAGCGTCAATGAAATCTGTGAGGGACGTACATTCATAGCGATGAGGCGTGATACACCCACTACGACGGTCTTGTAACCCAAGTGTCTGAGCGGCACGTAAGTGAGGTCAAAATGCACGTTTTCGAGTAACAAATCCGAAGAAAAGACGCTGGTCGTAGATTCGTGTTTTACGACGATTGCCTCATCGCCAAAGGACGAAAGACTGCTCGCCTGCTGTTTTGTCAAGCCTTCGCCAAGATGTTGCAACAATTTAGATTGACCTACCTGCTCAAGTTCTGTACGTACCGGATTTTTATCTTCAAACATATTTATTTGGAATTAACATTGCAAATTTACGCTTTTTTTTGCTATTTCACAAAACCGCAAAAATAGCATTTTGTAAAATATTTTAATTGTTCAGTTGTCTTACAAAGTGTAGGTGTAAAAAACGAGTAGCTAAAAGGTATTTTAAATTGAAATCCCAATATAGCGTAATTCAAAAAAAAATCGTACCTTTGTGTAACTTTATGTCGTACAAGTTCGTCTTAGTATATGTTAACTGCCATAATATGATTGCTATTTATGATTAGAATTACAGATCTCAATAAAACTTACTTTGGAGCACAGCCATTGCACGTGCTTAAAGGTATCAACCTGCACATCGCCGAAGGAGAATATGTTTCCATCATGGGGCAATCCGGATCCGGCAAATCCACACTGCTTAATATTTTGGGGATATTGGATAACTACGACACCGGCTCTTACTATCTTAACAATGTTTTGATACAAGGACTCACCGAAACCCGCTCTGCGGAACTGCGTAACTTGTTGATTGGCTTTGTGTTTCAGTCGTTTAACTTGATCAACTTCAAAAATGCGATGGAGAACGTGGCGCTACCGCTGTATTACCGTAATATTCCGCGTAAAAAACGCAATGCTATAGCATTGGAGTATTTAGATAGAATGGGACTTTTAGAGTGGGCTACCCACTTGCCGAGCGAGATGTCGGGCGGTCAAAAACAACGCGTCGCTGTTGCTCGTGCACTCATCTCCAACCCTAAAATCATCCTTGCCGATGAACCTACCGGCGCCTTAGACAGTAGTACCTCCAGCGAGGTGATGGGTCTCTTTGGCGAAGTTAATAAGATGGGCAAAACCGTTATCATCGTAACACACGAACGGGAAGTAGCTGAACGTACCGACCGTATCATACACATCAAGGACGGCGTGATTGATAACGAAGAATATACCCGTTAAAGGAAACGCATGGATACACTCTACGAAATACTCGCTTCCATACGTAGAAATAAACTGCGTACTATCCTCACGGGCTTCTCTGTAGCATGGGGTATCTTCATGCTTATTGTGCTGTTAGGCTCCGGTAACGGACTGATGAATGGGGTGCAGTCCAATTTTAGAGATCAAGCGAGCAACGTCATTCGTATATTTCCGGGCTGGACATCTATGTCGCATGATGGTCTTGAAAAAGGACGACGTATTACCATTAAAGCGGAAGATTTAGAAATGCTTGCGCAGCAATTCCCCGAACATATCGAATTAGTTACACCGCAACTACGAAGAAGGGGTACACAAGTGGCGCGCGGTAACGAATATTCCGTGTTGCAGGTGGAGGGGGTCTATCCCGAATATATGGATTTACAAGGCGTTCGTGTACTCGCCGGCAAAGGACGTAATATCAACTATCAGGATATTAACGAATACCGCAAAGTGATTCTTATCCACCCGAAAACGGCTACGGTATTGTTTCCGAACGAAGATCCTATTGGAGACTATGTTAAACTCAATAATGTGCTGTTTCAGGTTGCGGGTATTTATGATGCCGACGGATCATCCGAAGAACGTGCCGCTTACATCCCTTACTCGACGGCACAAATCTTTTTTAATAAAGGCAATAAAATTGATGCTGCCACCTTGGCTATCAAGAACCTGCCAACGTTGGAAGCCAACGAGAAGTTTGTTATAGACGTACGGCAATACCTTTCCACAATCTTGCGTTTTCATCCCGAAGACCGGAATGCGGTGTGGATGTGGAACCGTTTTGACGATTATTTACAAACGCAGTTTATTTTTTCAGCAATCAGTATAGCAATATGGATCATCGGTTTATTTTCGTTGATTTCAGGTATTGTTGGAGTGGGTAATATCATGCTTATTAGCGTGAAGGAGCGTACCAAGGAGTTTGGTATCCGGAAAGCTATCGGCGCTTCGCCGTGGAATATCTTACGCGTGGTAATCATGGAAAGTATTATCATCACTGCTATTTTTGGCTATATTGGCATGTTTTTAGGCATTGGCGTTACGGAACTTCTCAACTATGTATTAGAATCCACGCAAGGACCGAAGACCGGTAACGACCCGACCATGTTTCTCAATCCGACTATTGATATGAGTATTGCCATTGCTGCAACGGCAACCTTAGTGATAGCCGGAACCTTGGCAGGCTTCTTCCCTGCTCGGAAAGCCGTTACTATTAAGCCTGTAGAGGCGCTAACCGCTAAATAACCGAATGAATGAAATTGTTTGATGCCGATAAGTTTTCAGAGATAGTCCAGTCCATTACCAAAAACAAGACGCGTAGTTTCTTGACGGCTTTTGGTGTGTTTTGGGGTATCTTTATGCTTATTGCACTTATTGGTGGCGGTAACGGATTGGAATTTATGCTCAAAAAAGAGATTGCCGGCGTGGAGACCAACTCTGCATTTTTGTTTACTAATCGCACAGGAGAAGCCTATCAAGGCTTTCAAAAAGGACGACGATGGCAAATGAAATTCTCAGACGTGGCAGTTCTAAAGTCGCAAATACCTGAGATTCAAGATATTTCGGCAATTCTTTTTGGCAACGGCGACGTGGTGAGAGGGGAACATAGCGAAAGTTTCAGCGTAAAAGGATTTACACCTGAATATCTGAATATTAACCACTCTAACGTATTTATGGGGCGCCATATCAATGATATGGATATACAAGAAAATCGTAAAGTATGCGTTATCGGCGAACAAGTATATGAAAGCCTGTTCTTTAGGGGTGAAGACCCTATTGGTACCTACCTTCGGGTTAATAGCATTTATTATCAGGTTATTGGTGTTTGTCGCCCGCTCTCTTCGGGTATGAACGTTGGTGGAGATGACAAAGAAACTATTGTTTTACCGATGAACGTGATGCGGCAAACCTTTCATCTGGGCGATGTTGTACACATGATAGCGTTTACCACTGTACGAGGCTATAGCGTTGCCGATATTAGCAGCGACGTAGAGCGTATTATCAAACAACTCCATAAAATATCGCCGACCGATAAAAAAGCATTGGATGTGTTTGATTTGGAAAAACAATTTAAAATATTCGACAATCTGTTTGTGGGGATTAATATTTTAATATGGATTGTAGGACTTGGCACGCTTCTTGCAGGAATTATCGGAGTAAGTAATATAATGATGGTAACGGTTAATGAGCGTACACAGGAGATTGGGGTACGGCGAGCTTTAGGCGCTAAGCCGTATCAGATTATTGTGCAGATATTGAGTGAAACGGCGCTGTTGACGAGCATAGCAGGTATTTTGGGGATTGCTTTTGGGGTGCTGGTGTTGCAGGTGGTAGATACCGCAATGAGTGGTGGCGGCGGTGAAACAGGCGGCTTTATGGCGCCGTTTTGGACGGCTTTAGGAGCGGCAGTAGTACTCTTGTTTTTGAGCTTACTCGCAGGTTTAGCGCCCGCATGGCGCGCAATGCAAATAAAAGCTATAGATGCTTTACGTGAAGAATAACTTAAATTAAAAATATAACGATACGTTATGAAAAAGTTTTTTAGAATACTGATGTTTGTCATCCTTGGTGTGATTGTACTGGGCACGTTTGTGTTTTTGTATCAAAAATCAAAACCCAAGGTTATTGTTTATGAGATAGTGTCGCCAACGAAGCACACTATAACAAAAAAGACTGTTGCTACAGGAAAAGTAGAACCGCGTGATGAAATCCTCATCAAACCGCAAATCAATGGTATCATTGCCGAACTCTACAAAGAAGCCGGACATAAGGTACAAGCGAATGAGGTCATCGCTAAAGTAAAGGTTGTGCCGGATATGAATTCGCTGAACTCCGCAGAATCGCGTGTTAATTTATCAGAGATAGAGTTTAAACAGAATGAAATAAACTACAAAAGGGTCAGCGATCTCTTTGAAAAAGGGGTTGTCTCTCGCGAAGATTACGAACAAACGGAGATGTCGTACAATCGTTCCAAAGAGGAGCTACAAGCTGCGAATGACGCTTTGGGTATCATCAAAACAGGTATTTCTTCACGTTCTGCGGGCTATAGTACAACAATGGTAACCTCTACCGTGAGCGGCTTAGTGCTGGCGGTGCCGGTGAAAGTGGGTACGTCGGTGGTGCAGTCGAACAACTTCAACGATGGTACAACGATTGCTTCTGTGGCTAATCTGAGCGACATGCTCTTTATTGGTAAAATTGATGAAACAGAGATTGGAAAAATCCATACGGGAGCTAAGATGACCCTGACTATCGGCGCTTTGCGTGATGTGAAATTAACCGCTATCCTTGAACAGATAGCCCCCAAAGGCGTGGAAGAAAATGGCGCCATCCTGTTTGAAATGAAAGCGGCAGTGAAAATCCCTGATAGTATATTCATTCGTGCCGGATATTCCGCTAATGCCGAAATTATCACTGATAATCGCGATAGCGTATGGGCAATACCCGAAAGCTGTGTGGAATTTTCAAAAGATACAGCCTTTGTGCAGATATTGACTAAGGAAAAACCGCAAGAATTTACGAAACAAATAGTAACATTGGGGTTGTCGGACGGTATTAACATTGAAATACTTGATGGACTTGATGAGACCGACCGTATTCGTGGCGCAGTAGTGGATAATAAGAAAAAGACACCTAAAAAGTAAGGCGATGATGAACAAAAAATGGTTACCTTTGATATTTTTTTGCGTCATAGCGTCCCAACTATGTGGACAGAAGCCATGGACGCTCCGGCAATGTATAGACTATGCGATGGAACGCAATATTCAGGTTAAACAATCAGCCCTGAGCGTGGAGAACAGTCGCATTGCCCTTGACCAGTCGAAAAATAACCGCTTGCCCAACCTTAACGCTAGTATGAGTGATGGTTTTAGCTTTGGACAGTCGCAAGGACGCGATGGCGTGTATGCCGACCAAAATACTAACACCGCAAATGGCTCTTTGAACACTTCGGTACCGTTATTTCAGGGGCTTCGCATATATAACGACATCCAAGTTAAACAGTTTAATTTGATGGCGGCATCACAAGACCAAGACAAAGTGAAAAACGATTTGAGCCTTAATATCGCTTCGTTGTACCTCACTGTACTCATCCAAAAGGAGCTTGTGAAAAACGCGAAGGCACAAATGACCTTAACGGAAAGTCTCGAAAAACAAACCGAAGCTTTGGTTAACAGCGGACGTGAATCACAGGCTAAGCTGTACGAAATACGCGCTCAAAAAGCCAACGAACAGTACGCAGTTACCAATGCCGAAAAAAACCTTAAATTGGCGGTACTTGACCTCGCACAGACACTGGAACTTGAAAATGGCGTGTGGTTTGATATAGAAGAACCGAATATGGAGCTTGATATACGCACTATGGATGTTCCCATAGTGGTGTTTGATGAAGCCTCAAACACACTGCCGAATATTAAAGCAGAGCAATACCGCTTAGACGGCGCTAAAAAAGCGTTGAACGTTACTAAAGCCGATTATTTCCCTCGCTTGTCGCTCGGCGCTTCGACCTCGACAAGTTATTACTATTTGCTGAATACCGACAATCTTAACGACCCGTTTTCCAAACAATTGTCCAATAACTGGCGTAGCGCGGTTAATCTGTCTTTGTCAATACCTATTTTCAATCGCTTTGAAGTTCGGAATAGCATGAATAATAGTAAAATACAAATATCACAGCAAGAGATGCAGTTGGAAAGCGCTAAAAAAGCCTTGTTTAAAGATATTCAACGAGCAATATTGAATGCCAATTCGTCCAAAGAACGCTACATAGCCGCTAATTTATCAATGCAAGCCAATCAAGAATCGTACCGTTACATTGAAGAACGTTTCTCATCAGGTAAAGCCACGACGTTTGAGCTACAAAAAAGTAAAACCGACTTTGCGAATAGTCTTTCGGAACGCATTCAGGCAAAGTATGAGTTCTTGTTTAATGTCAAAATTTTAGACTTTTACAAGGGGAATGATATTAGTCTGTAAGACGAGTAACTCCATATAGCGATGGGATTACGTTTATACATTATTGCAGGCGAGGCTTCGGGCGATTTGCACGGTTCTAATTTAGTACGTGCCATTAAAGAGCATATACCTGATGCGGAAATCAAAGCATGGGGTGGCGAAAAGATGGAGGCAGCCGGAGCAATACTGCGTAAACACTATAAACAATTAGCTTTTATGGGGTTTATTAAAG
>BNXT01000065.1 GCA_025999775.1 Bacteroidia bacterium
CTTCATAGCTTTCAAAGAGGTCAAAACTTGGCGCTGCCGGCGAGAACAGAACGACTTCGCCTGATTCAGCTATACGGTACGCCGTTTCTACAGCGGTTTTCGCCGAAAAAGTCTCCGCAATAGAGGGCACTATATCTTTAAACGTATTGATGATTTTGTGATTATCAACACCCAAACAGATAATAGCTCGAACGTGCGAACGTACCGCAGGACGCAGTATCTCGAAATTACTTTTGGCGGCTTGTCCACCTACAATCCATATCACCGATTTAGTCATACGCTCTAAGGTGAACCATGTAGCATTGGTGTTGGACGCTTTGGAGTCATTGATGAAATCGACGCCACGCACGGTTGCAACATATTCCAAGCGATGCTCCTCTTCTTCAAAAGACATAAAATAAGAACGCATGGTTGCATTGCGAAGTTTGGAAATACGCTGTGTAATCAGCGCCGCAGCCGTTTCGTGATAAGATACTTTACCTTGTTTTGCCAGAGTTTCAAATGTCATGATTATCTGAGTTTTAGTGTTATTATAGAAAGAATAGCCAAAAGAATACCGATGATGAAAAACCGCATAACGATTTTAGGTTCGGAAATTCCGCTCATTTGATAGTGATGGTGTAAAGGCGACATCTTGAAAATACGTCGTCCTTCACCGTATTTCTTTTTTGTATATTTAAAATAGCCAACCTGTAGGATGACCGACAAATTTTCTATAAAAAAGATACCGCAAAGTACCGGCAATAATAACTCTTTGCGTATGAGGATAGCGAAGACGGCGATAATACCGCCGAGTGTCAAACTTCCTGTATCACCCATAAACACTTGGGCAGGATAGGTGTTATGCCAAAGGAAGCCAATGGTGGCGCCGACAAAAGCGCTGATGAAAATGGTTAACTCTCCCACATTGGGGATGTACATGATGTTGAGATAATTGGCAAAAATAATATTACCTGATACCCACGCCAAGATGCCTAACGTTGTCCCAATGATAGCCGAGGTACCCGTCGCTAATCCGTCAATACCATCCGTGAGATTGGAGCCGTTTGATACCGCCATAACAATTAACACAATAACCAAAACGAACACTATCCATGTATATTTGTTCGTAAAATTATCACCCATCCAACTGACCAACCAACGATAATCCCATTCGTTGTTTTTTACAAAAGGTATCGTCGTTTTCGTTGATTTCTCAAGCTGTGTTGAAAATACTTGCTTAGCCTGATCGTTCGCTTGGTCATTGAGCATGTTATGCGTATAAACATACGATGTAGTGGTGGTCTTTTCTACGGTAGTAATATCTTTGTGAAAATACATGGTTACTCCAATAATCAAACCCAATCCGATTTGTCCAAATATCTTGAATTTACCGGCTAATCCGTTTTTGTTTTTGTTAAAAACTTTGATGTAATCGTCTATAAAACCCAGAGTACCAAGCCAAAGCGTTGTAATAATCATCAGGATGATATAGATATTATGCAGTTTAGCAAACAGCAGTGTCGGTACTAAGATGGCGATGATAATGATGATACCGCCCATTGTTGGGGTGCCGGATTTTTCTTTTTGTCCTTCTAAACCTAAGTCACGCACCGTTTCTCCGATTTGTTTTTTGCGGATATAGGCTATCAATTTGTGTCCATAGATAATCGTGATCCACAGTGATATTATCGCGGTTATCGCTGCACGAAACGAAATGTACTGAAACACGCCGCTACCCGGTAGATTAAAATGTTTATCAAGAAAATCAAAAAGATAGTATAACATAATGAGACTATTTTGAGGATTGAGGATTGAGGTACTTATTTAAAATTTCTTTATCGTCGAAATGATGCCGTATATCATTGATTTCTTGGTATGTTTCGTGTCCTTTACCGGCGACGAGCAGGATGTCGCCCATTTGTGCTAATAGGGTTGCCGTATGAATAGCCTCTTCACGATTGAGAATACATACAACCTTTGATTTATGCTGCGATGCGACACCTTCAAGCATCTGGTCAATGATACTTTGGGGGTCTTCGCGGCGCGGGTTATCGGAGGTGAGTATTATTTTATCGCTGTTTTCGCACGCAATACGCGCCATGATAGGGCGCTTGGCGCTGTCTCTGTTACCGCCGCAGCCAACAACACAGATGAGCGTTTCCGTGCCGCGTCTAATCTCGTTGATAGTAGATAACACATTGCTCAAAGCATCGGGCGTGTGGGCATAATCGACAATTGCCGTTACGCCTTTTGGCGATGTTACCTGCTCAAAACGCCCCGCAGCAGACGATAACCCGCTAATGACCGGTAATATAGCCTCCGCATCCTCTCCTAACAAAAAAGCCGTGGCATAGATAGCCACGAAATTGTACGCATTGAAAAGCCCTATCAAACGGATGTAAACATCGGTATTATGAATATTAAGATGTAACCCTTCAAACGTATTCTCAATGACTTTACAATGAAAATCAGCAAGCTGCCGGACAGCGTAGGTTACTATTCGAGCCGTCGTATTTTGCACCATGATTTGTCCGTTTTTATCGTCCATATTGGTCAACGCAAAGGCTGTCTTTGGCAAGGCATCAAAAAATTGTTTCTTAGCTTTTAGATAGGTATCAAAGGTTTTATGATAATCCAAATGATCGTGTGTGAGGTTGCTAAAAATACCGCCTGTGAAGGTGATACCGCTGATGCGATGTTGTACAATAGCGTGCGAACTAACTTCCATAAAAGCATGCGTGCAACCCTCAGTAACCATTTCATGCAATAACGTATTGAGATGGATGGCATCGGGAGTAGTATGGGTGGACGGTATAATACGGTCGTTAATACGGTTTTGGATGGTAGAAAGTAACCCTGTTTTGTAACCTAACTCACGAAACAGTGTGTGCAGCAAGGTTACGGTCGTAGTTTTACCGTTGGTGCCTGTAATACCCACCAATTTAAGTTTTTGAGACGGATGATCATAGAAACTATCTGCACAAATGCCGACTGCATACGAAGAATCACGCACTTGAATATAGGTAACCGCAGGTGATTGTTGTTTGGGAAGCTCCTGACATACAACGGCAACAGCGCCTTGTTTGATGGCTTTATCAATAAATTGATGACCATCATTAGCTTCGCCATGTATCGCAAAAAAGCACGAGCCTGACTGTACTTGACGAGAATCTAAACACAATGACAGTATCGGCAGTTGCGTGTTGCCTATCAGTGTTTGAATATCTAAAGTTGAAACTATATCGTGCAGTGTTTTCATGGCGTGTTAATTAGTGGATAGGCGTAGCCAAATTGTTTGATTAGCGCTATAAGCTGAGCCGGCTGTGATAGATTGTTCAACAACAGCGCCTTTGCCATTGATACGTACAGTAAGTCCTGATTTTTCGAGTAAATAGGCAGCATCTTTGACATTCATCCCTTTCACATTAGGAACGAGATTAGCACGGACGGTATGTCCCATGATATGCCCATTGTTTTTGGATGACCAATAGGGATAGTCGTTTGCGAGATCGGCTTCTTGCAAACAACGGATCTGCGAAAATAGCAGCCGCACATCACCGGCATTAGACACAGGAATCAGAGGGCTATTAGTAGCCACGTCGGGCAATACTTTTTCAACGCGTAAGTGTGTTGAATAGACTTTATCCGCTATTTCTCTGAATACCGGCGCTGCTACTTCCGCTCCATATTGTCGATTTTTAGTAGGGTTGCTTACAATCACCGCACACGTATAGAGTGGTGCATCGGCAGGGAAATAACCAACAAAAGAGGCAAGATATTTCCAACGTTCACCTCCGCGTTCTTTGTAATTGATCTGTGCCGTACCCGTTTTTCCGGCGATTTTAAAGGCGGATTTCGACAATGAATGTGCCGTACCATGTTGTACAACCTCTTCCAAACATTCCTGTACTTTTGTTAAAGTACGGTTTGAGCAGATACGCTCTTGTAATATCGTCGGTTGGAAAGTCTGTAACGTTCGTCCGCCGGATTGAATCTCTCGAACAAACATGGGTTTCATCATGCGTCCGTTGTTAGCAACGGCATTGTAAAAAGTAAGTAACTGTAGGGGTGTAAGTTGTACTTCATAGCCCATAGCGGTTTGATATAACGACCACCCTGACCATGGGTTCTGGACAGTACTGTTTTTATTAGGGCTTTTGATAAGAGGCAATCCTTCACCTTTAAGGTCAATTCCAAGCGGTTTGTCCAAACGCATAGCGTAAAAATAATCACAATAGCGTTGATGGTTACGGTTAAAACTTGCCTCTGCAGCATACGCCATACCGACATTGGAAGATAGGGCAAACGCACGCTTTAAACTAACTTTACCCCATCCCTTCTCATGGGAATCTTGGATTTTTCGTCCGCCAAGTACGATAGACCCTGTAGGTACTATGAAATTAGTATCTATTTTCCCTTCTTCAAGAATAGCGATGAGGCTTGCCAATTTAAATGTAGATCCGGGTTCGGAACTTTCTCCGATAGCATAATTATATACTTCGCGGTATTTGCCATCTTCGCCGCGTTTGAGCGTTGCAATGGCGCGAATTTCACCGGTGGCGACTTCCATGAGTATAGCACAGCCATGGTCGGCTGCATTTTGCTCCAAACAGCGCTGCAATGCACTTTCGGCAACATCCTGCACTTGCATATTGATAGTCGTAACAATATCTTTGCCATCTTTCAACTCATAGTTTTCGTTGGAAATAGGACGCCATACGTTGTTAGCTATTTTGCGTTCTATGCGAAAACCGTTCTTTCCTGCGAGTATCGGGTCGTAAGCCAATTCCAAGCCTTTACCGGATCTATTGACTTCGGGGCTATAGCCGATGGTGTTAGCCGCTAACATATTGTACAAATGTACGCGCTGGTCACGTTCTTCAACAAGCAAACCTCCACTATACCGTCCTTTTCTGAGGATTGGAAATTTCTCAATACGTTTCAATGTGGGATAATCGATATTACGCGCGATTAAAAAATCGCGTTCTCCGCGCCCTCGTTTCTTTTTGGTTTTAAGGTCTGTGCCAAGGTCTATAGTACGCGCGCGTTTGAGGTTGTTCAGCCATGTTGTTGCCGACCCGCCACGTGAAAGAAGCGCTAAACTATCAGCCAATGCTTTAACGTAGTAGTCGAACGTGTCTTTGGACACTACGCTTTCGTGTAAGTCCATACGCACCGTGAAAATAGATTTAGTCATCACAAGAATGCACGAATCGACCGAATATATCGTACCGCGCTTTGCCACTATTTCGACTTCACGTACCGTTTTGGTTTTCATACTTGCGCGCCATTGATCGCCTTCACCGTAATACACCACAAGCATCTGCCAAATAATGGCAAAAGCCACCACAAGTACGCACAGATAGACTACCCCTAATCGCCACCGTATGTTATTGGGTTGTTCACTCATCTTTTGGAATGTATATGGTTTTAGTCGGCACTCTGGACTCTTTGATACCCATCAAACTATCTAATTTTTTGGCTATCTCGGATTGCTGGCTACGTTGTATATAATCTGAACGAACCGACAAGTATTCGGTTTGTAATTCTTTCAATTCGCGCTTCAATTTGTCGGTCTCACGAAGGACATGCTCCGTTCTGTAATTATTACGAATGACGATAATCGCTAAAAATACAATTAAAAGCATGAGCCATATTTGCTTTCTCACCCACACATTCGTAATAAGCGACCCATCAAAAAGATGACGTAACCGAAAATGATGCTTGGCGCTCATAATTTCTCTGCAATTCTAAGTTTAGCGCTACGCGCACGAAGGTTGATAGCAATTTCCGTATCGCTGGGAACAATGGCTTTTCTGGTAATAAGTTTGAAAGGAGACAGACTGTTACCATAAAAATCTTTATGAAGTTCGCCTTCACAGTTGCCGGTCTTCATAAAATATTTCACTAAGCGATCTTCTAAGGAATGGTATGAAATAATGACTAAACGTCCACCTTGACGCAGGAGGTCAAGACTTTGCAGCAGTAGTTGTTTCAATGCTTCAAGTTCTTGATTGACTTCAATACGCAGCGCTTGAAAGACCATAGCTAATAATTTGTTCTCAATTTTTGGCGACAGCATTGGCTTGAGAGTTTGTACAAGCTGTGTGGTGGTCGTTATAGCGCTACGAGTTCGTTCGTGAACGATACGTTCGGCAATAGCTTTGCCATTATGCAGTTCACCATAATTACAAAACAGACAGGTCAATTGTTCCAGTGAATAGGTATTAATTACGTTGTTTGCCGATAGGGTTGCCTGACGGTTCATACGTAAATCCAAGGGTGCGTCGTAGCGAAATGAGAAACCACGTTCCGGCGTGTCTATCTGATGTGAAGATACGCCAAGATCAGCCAATAACCCATCAATTGCCAAAACGCCTTTCATTTTCAGAAAATTTTTAGCATAACGAAAGTTTTGTGGTATCAACTCAAAACGATTGTCGTCAGGTACATTACTTTGAGCGTCGGCATCTTGGTCAAATGCAAATAGTCGTCCGTCTGAGAAGTGGTCTAACATTTCACGGGTATGTCCACCGCCGCCGAACGTGGCATCCACATAAACACCACCGTCACGCAAGGCTAAACCGGCAACACTTTCTTCACGTAAAACAGGGATATGATACATGGCGTTAGTCTTTTTCGGTGTCGGTTGAAATTTGTCCTAAACGTTTGACGATCAACGTTTCTATATCTTGTTTGGATGCTGATTCTAACGCCCGATATGTTGCTACATCCCAGATTTCGATGAGGTTATTTTTGGAAATCAACACAATATCTTTGTCAATGTTCTTGGCTTTGCGTTGGTCGCCCGGAATTAACAACCGATCGTTACCGTCTAAGTCTATGGGGTTTCCTTCGGACAATTTGCGAATGATGAGGCGGTCTTGAGGATTATATTGGTTAAGTTTGGCAATATTTTCGGACAGTTCTTTTTCAAACTCTTTGCGGGGCCATAACTCTAAACACGCGTCAAAAAGGCTCTCCTTGATGATGAAACCGTCCTCAATGACAGCCGTCAACAGTTTCTTCAATGCTAATGGAAACTTAAAACGTCCATTAACATCCATTTTGCAATATTCTTTTCCTATCAAGATAGCCATTAAACGGAGAGTTTTGTTTTTATCCCACAAAGTTACAAAAAAAAACATAAAAATACCAAAAAAATCCATAATATTAATAATTTTTTCCAAAAAAAAACAAAAAATCCCGTTTTAAAATCATAAGTAGCTGATTATCAAATAGTTAAATAAATGAGTTAAAAAGATTCAACTGGTGAACCA
>BNXT01000066.1 GCA_025999775.1 Bacteroidia bacterium
TTTTTATGATATTCCAATAAGCCCATCATTGGGGACGGATCATTTTTTTCAATATGCAGACTGTGTTTTTTTGCTGATTTCTGCAATATCTCTGCATACGTTGATCCGATAGATCCTGTAAAATACAGAGCATGTTGCTTGGCGTTATGATAACGCAATACTTGCTTGACAAAAAACATATCAAACGCTTGTTCAATCAATTGTTGAACAAAACTGTGCGATTTGTAGTCCGACAAAAAAGAGGTAAACGACGCCACAAAGCGGTTTGGGAATGGGTGTTTGTAAATTTTATCTAAGAAGTCCGATAATTCGTAAGGGAATTTTTGATGAAACGCCTTCTGTAATTCTTCGGGCAACTCATTGTAGAGATATGCGGTCAGTAGTTGTTTCCCCAGATAGGCTCCACTTCCCTCGTCGCCGAGTACATAACCTAAGGATGGTTGTTGTTCAACAATCGTTTTGCCATCGTACAGACACGAATTAGAACCGGTACCCAAGATACAAACCATACCGGGTTGCGATTGGCACAAAGCACGAGCCGCACCCAACATATCGTTTTCTACCTCAACATCCGCACGTCCAAAAAAGGTATCAAAAGCCGATTGTATAATTGAACTTTTGCCACCAGCGCCACAACCTGCGCCATAGAAAAAAATCTTTTCAACTTTATGACTGCCCAAATATGGGTCTATGTCTTTTTCAAAAACACCGATAATACCCTTCTCGTCCCAAAAGTAAGGGTTTAACCCTACCGTTTGAACGTGTTTAGGAGAAGAATTCTTACTGATGATCACCCAGTCTGTTTTTGTAGCTCCACTATCGGCAATAATAACCATGATGTTTGGTGTTTCGACGTTATTTTTTGAATTTTACACTTGCTATTGATACAATTCCGCGTGCAAAGTTACAAAAAATAAAAAAACTACACTACTTTTTAAAAAAAATTGTATCTTTGCAAAATGAATTGTTGTGAATCCATGAATAAAAAGATACTACTTCTCGCTTTGTTGACCTATTGTTTGATATTTAAAAGTTATGCTCAAATTGACGCACCCACTGTTCAAGAGTACCTTGGCGGGTCAATCCCTACGTCGGTTCCTTTCTTGACGATAGCGCCCGATGCGCGTGCCGGCGCTTTAGGCGATATTGGCGTAGCCTCCAGTCCGGATGCCAATTCACAACATTGGAATGCTGCCAAATACGCCTTTATTGAAGACCAATCAGGCGTGTCGCTAACATATAGTCCGTGGCTACGCGGACTTGTATCGGATATGAACCTATTGTATCTCAGTGGATACTATCGTCTTAATGAGCGCAGTACGTTTGCCGGCTCTTTGCGTTTTTTTACTTTAGGTGAAATTATCTTTCGGCAAGATCCTTCTGAGCCAGGATATATTATTCGCCCCAATGAATATGCTGTTGACCTCAGTTATTCTAATAAGCTAACCGATAATTTCTCTGTTGCCGTTGCCGGACGCTTTATTCGTTCCGATCTCACCAAAGGTTATTCTTACGGCACCGGTAGCAGCAGTAAGGCGGCACAGTCCGTAGCCGCTGATGTGGCTATGTTCTACCAAAAAGATATAGAATTGGACGCTCTCCAGTCAAGTAGTTTAGCTTTGGGGCTTAATATCTCTAATATTGGCGCCAAATTATCCTATTCTGAATCTGCACGTAAAGACTTTTTACCTACAACCCTGCGTTTTGGAGGGGCGTTTACCGCAGAGCTTGATAAATTCAACAAATTAACCGCTTACTTAGAGATATCCAAATTATTAGTGCCTACTCCGCCCTATATGTCCGGAGACACCATTATTGCAGGCTATGATCCTGATGTTGGTACCATCACAGGCATGGTACAATCCTTCTATGATGCGCCGGACGGATTTAAAGAAGAGCTTACCGAATATATCTGGTCTTTGGGCGCTGAGTATCTTTACAGCAATGTGCTCGCCTTTCGTGGAGGCTATTTGCATGATGCCAAGGGTTCTAAACAATATGCTACGGTAGGTTTGGGCTTGAAATTTAATGTCGTAACACTTGACTTGTCTTATTTAATGCCCACAGGGAAAGTAACCACCCATCCGTTGAAGAATACGCTCCGTATCTCGGTTAAGTTCAGTTTTTCCGAATATCGAGCACAGCATCCCGTTACTCCTAATCCGATAAATTAGTTTTCCGATTATGTGTTATAGAATCGGGCAAGGATACGATGTTCATCCGTTAGCGGCAGGACGTTCTTTTTACTTGGGCGGTATTCTTATACCTCATAGCAAAGGGGCGGTAGGACATTCCGATGCCGATGTGTTGATTCACGCTATCGGCGATGCTCTTTTAGGCGCTATAGCCATCGGGGATTTAGGAACGCATTTTCCCGACAACGACCCTCAATATAAGGGCATTGACAGTAAGGTCTTACTCCAAAAAATTGTAGAATTACTGCAAGAAAATCACTATCAAATCGTCAATATTGATAGTACCGTTACACTACAACGTCCCAAAATAGCGCTGTTTATTCTGGAAATGCGTAAAGTTCTATCGCAAACGATGCATATTAACATGGCGCAGCTATCCATCAAAGCTACTACGACCGAACATTTAGGTTTTGAAGGCAGGGAAGAAGGTCTTTCTGCCACCGCTATTGTACTTGTAAAAAAAACATGAAAGACGAAACCACCATTTTGCATACCCCATACGCTCAAAGCGATGCGTATGGAGCGCTCAACATGCCCATTTATCACACGGCAGCTTATGAATTTACAACAGCTGCCCAAATGGAGTTAGCATTCACCGGTCGCTCACCGGAGCATGTCTATTCACGGGTATCCAATCCCACCGTACGCTACTTTGAAGATCGTGTAAAAGCGATCGTCGGCACCCCATACGTATTGGCGTTCAACTCCGGCATGTCGGCAATCACCGCTGCACTCGTCGTCCTTGGTTCTGCGGGAGCTAACATTGTTACATCGCCTCATTTGTTTGGAAATACCTACTCTTTGATGGCAAATACACTGCGGTTTTTTGGTGTCGAAGCTCGCTTTTGTGATTTAACGGATATGGACGAAGTCAGTAAACATATAGACAATCATACCTGCGCCGTGTTCTTGGAGGTAATCACAAACCCGCAAATGGAAGTTGTGAATTTGAAGACCTTGTCCGCCTTGTGCAAACAGCACGGTGTACCGTTAATAGCCGACACCACGATAATTCCGTTTACAGCGTTCAAAGCTAAGGATTACGGCATAAATATAGAAATTGTTTCAACGACAAAGTATATCTCCGGTGGCGCCACCTCTTTAGGGGGACTTCTCATTGATTACAATACGTTTGACTGGCAAGTTTCTCCGAAACTAAGTCCATTGATACTCAACAATGGCAACTCGGCTTTTTTCACCAAGTTGAGCATGGAGGTTCATCGTAATTTAGGGGTTTTCATGACCGCAGAAACAGCGCATTTGCAAACGCTGGGATTAGAGACCTTGTCCCTACGCTACGATAGAGCCTGTACAACATGCAAAGCGCTATCCGAACGACTGCAAAACGTCAAAAACGTCGTGTCAGTCAACTATCCCGGATTGAAATCGCACCCTTATTATGCGGTCAGCAAGCAACAATTCGGAGACTATCCGGGCGCAATGTTCACTTTTGATTTAAAAGATCGGGCAGCAGCCTTTCAATTTATTGACCGACTAAAGCTGATTCGTCGTGCTACCAATTTGTTCGACAACAAGACCTTGGCGATACACCCTGCAAGTACTATTTTCGGGACATTTACAGAAGAAACACGCCAACAGATGAACATCAGTCAGAATACAATCCGTATGTCAATCGGCTTGGAAGATGTGGATGATTTATTCAACGATATAGCACAAGCCTTACAATAAACAAAGGCTTCACAACCACCGTCACGCCTCTTGTTGTTCAACGAGGTGTTGGGCTGCATAGCATAGTTGTTGATACGTATCTGTGCCGAACCTACGAATGAGAGGCTCTTTGAGAAACTGATACACTTTAATGTCCTGTTTGTTGCCTGTTTTCCGTGCATTATCGCAAATACTCCAACGGTCGTAGTTAAGCGCTATATGGTCGCCGACAACGTTCAGTCGAATGGGATAAAGGTGGCAGGATATAGGTTTCCGAAAAGGGATAATACCGTCAAGATAGGCTTTTTCTATAGCACAGCAAGCAATACCATTGGCATCCCACGCTACATAAACACATTCGGCACGATCAACCAAAGGTGTGGTTAGCGCTCCATCAATAGCAACTTCAAACACGCCGAGTGTATCAACTACTTTACGTCCCGCCTCAGTCATGTAGGGTTTTACCTTATCCATCAAAGCTTCCATGATGTCTATTTCATCTTCTTCAAGAGGCGCTCCGGCATCGCCGTCAATGCAGCAAACGCCCTTGCAATGTGCAATATCGCAGCAAAAATGAGATGTTAACACATCATCCGAAATCAATAAATTATCTATGGCAATCATATCAACGCTCTGTTTTCAACACTATCCTCATATCCTTTACGGCGCAAAGGTACAAAATATTTTCGGATTGCAAAATCATTATTCATTATTCATTTGTTATTCATTGTTCATTATTCATTATTCATTATTCATTGTCTCTATGGCTTCTCAAAAAAGATTTAACCCCAAAACTTGTATTTCCAAAAAATATTGCGTATCTTTGTGGCATTAATGAGTGTTGTAACTATATGAGAAAATTACTTTTGATCAGCAATTCTACAAATCCCGGAGAACCCTATCTCGGATGGTGTAACGAGTTATTAGTCCAGTGGACGCGTACTAATACTATAAAAACGGCTTTATTCGTACCCTTTGCGGGCGTTACGACATCGTGGGATGATTATGAGGCTAAGGTACAGAAAGTCTTTAGTGCGATGGGCATCCAAGTACGGTCTATTCATCATGATGCGGACGCCAAAGTTGCCGTTGAACAAGCAGAATGTATCATTGTTGGCGGTGGCAATACGTGGCGATTACTCAACGAGTGTCAAGTGCGGAATATTCTACCTTTGATACGAACTAAAGCTTTAAATGGAACGCCCTATATTGGTTGGAGCGCAGGTTCTAATCTTGCGTGTCCGACCATCAAAACGACTAATGACATGCCTATTGTTGAACCTCAAAGTTTTGATGCGCTCAATCTTATCCCCTTTCAAATCAATCCGCATTACTTGGATGCACATCCACAGGGACATGGCGGCGAAACACGGGAAGCCCGCATTCAGGAATTTATTGTCCTCAATACCTCTGTATATGTCGCTGGATTACGAGAGGCAACAGCGCTCGTTGTGGATAATAACGATATACAGTTGGTAGGACGCGAAAAGTCTATGCGTGTGTT
Organism: Bacteroidia bacterium; assembly: GCA_025999775.1. Taxonomy (GTDB): domain Bacteria; phylum Bacteroidota; class Bacteroidia; order Bacteroidales; family P3; genus BNXT01. The sequence continues at coordinate 5,368 of BNXT01000066.1, forward strand.
CAAACATAACCTTGAGCCTAAGGAATACCCTATTGGTTCTCCCATAATTTTTTTACTTGACTAATCCTTTCATACTATGAAAAAAATAGGACTTTTTGTTTTGTTGGGTATGCTTTCAGTACTACTTACCAATTGTACGGAAAAGACAGCGCCGGGTTACGCGCGTTTTGTTATTGACTACTATTGGGGGACTACCCCTTTAGCAGTAGGCGCCACCTATACAACTGATTACGGTCCCTCTGTTATCGTTGAAAATCATGAGTTCTTTCTCTCCGATCTCCGTGTGAACGGTCCACAACGTGTTCCCTTCAAAGAAGATCCTGTATTGTATTTCAATTTAGATTCAACTCATAATTCGTATTTCTCAACCATATCCGTACCTACCGGACAATATGTCAGCATTAGTTTTGAGGTTGGCGTGAGTGCAGATTACAACAAAACCAACTATTTCACATCCAGTCCTCAAAAAGATATGGCGTGGCCGGAAGCGCTTGGCGGCGGGTATCATCACTTGAAATTTGATGGGCGTTTTGGGAGGTTTGCAGATTTGGACAGCATTATTTACCCTTTTAATCTGCATCTCGGAACTTTAGTAATACACGAACTGGATTCTGCCAGCGGCGACGTCACCACCAATCGCTATGAAGAAACTTTTGCGATTAATATCATGAAGTCTTTCTATGTACATGAACGGATGATTACAACCATACATATTGCTTGCGACCTCAAGCAATGGGTACAGAATCCTAACAACTGGGATTTTGAAAAATATTATTTGAACGGCATCATGGATAGACCAAAGGCTATGGACTCACTTCGATGGAACGGCACCAGTGTATTCAGATAGTCATCCGTCTAAATCTCTTTTACATATCATAAAAGCGTAAGCGTACAGCGTTTTTCGTTAACCTCTATGGAGTGTTCAGCGCCCAATATCAGCGCTTTGTTGATATTAGTATGACCTGAAGGCAGGTTAAACATCACAGGATAGTTCCGCGTTGTAAGCTTCTCCCCTATCATTGCCTCTACGTTTTTACCAAACGACGGTGTATTATCGTGAATATCCGTAAATTGCCCAAGTACCAAGCCTGTTATTTTATGAAACACGCCGACACGCTGCAAACTCAATAACAAACGGTCTATTTGATACAGCTGTTCGTCCACATCCTCTAAAAAGAGTATGCAATCCTTCAGGTCAGGAAACGAACGACTACCCAGAAGGCTACACAACATGGACAAGTTGCCTCCAACTAATTTGCCGGTGGCATGTCCACAACGGTTTTCAGGTTGCGATGTTACAGCTATTGTGTAGGGTTGTCCAAACAATGCCGTTTGTAAGCTCTGCAAGTTTGCATCGGTACTCGGAAAATCGGGATATTTCAACGGCATTTCTCCGTGCATGGATGCCACGCCATAATTTACGCCTACATGCACTTGAATTGCCGTAATATCGCTGTACCCAACAATCCACTTTGGATATTTAACAAATTCGGTAAAGTCCAATTGGTCTAAAATACGTAAACTTCCGTAACCACCACGTGCACACACAATAGCTTTGATCATTCTATCGTCCAATGCCTCTTGAAAATCCTTTAGTCGAAGCTCATCGGGAGCCGAAAAAAATGCAGGCGCAGAAAGTACGCTCTTGCCTACTCTAACACGCAGTCTCCAACTTTCAAAGAACCTGACGGCATTGTCAATACGCTTAACGTCAATGTATTTTGCCGGCGCTATCAACGCTATAGCGTCCCCTTGATTCAGGTATGGCGGACAAACTGTTTTCATCGGTAGTATGGTTTAAACTGCAAAGATAGAACTTTATTTTGGATGGTAAATAAAAAGTTATTAACATCTCTGTGTAATTGTTAATAATTTTGTATCTTTGTGGTA
>BNXT01000067.1 GCA_025999775.1 Bacteroidia bacterium
GTATAGGTATTCAAGAATTTTTTGTACATTTGCAAACAGAGAAGTTATTGTTACTAAAACATCCTTGTATGAAACCAAAACACATTGCCAAGTTAGGAGTATCATTGATACTTTTGTGTCTCATTAACCTTGGAATGGGATGCAAAAAAGAAATGCCAAGAGAAATAACAAATCTGCAATCTTGTAATTATCCTCAAGAAGACTATTTGGGAGAATTAAAAGATTTTGAGGTTACTCTATTCCCTGTGTCTATGCGACAAGAGGTAATAAATTATCCTCATATTTTTATTCCAACTGATGAATTCCCGATATTCTATTTTGAAGAATTTCCGGATTTTAAGAAGGGGACGCAGGTTTATCATTACGAAATTTGTAATTTTCCAAGTGATGCAAAAAAATGGAAAATTTCTTCAAATGGACTAAAGGTTACTATAACAGGATATCTCTACAAGCACGTCGGATCTATGCCACTTTCAATGGATGAACATTACGCTTATTTAGAATTGATGATCATAAAACAGATTGAAAAATCTTAATAATCAGAGAATATTAAAACCTATGAAAAAACTAATATTAATCGCACTACCATTGCTATTGCTAATGGGGTGCAACAAAGAACCTTCTGATTTGACAGGAACTACGTGGAAAGTGGAAAGTATCGTAGAAAATGGAACGAATACTCTTCCTATAGAACTCAAAAACCGTGGTATGCAAATTAGTTTTGGTTTTAATGGCGTTTGTTATGGGGGGGCAACAGCAAATGCTTTTAAAGGTGTATGGAAACAATCCGGCAAACTATCGGAAATCACTATCTCAGCGCGTATTCTCACGGAAGCTTTGGAACATCCTATGGGTCATGTATTTATGGATCACATAAATAACACTTACAAAGGTTCTATAAATAGAGGCAAATTGAGATTATATTACGCAAAAACAAACTATGTACAATTTAAACCTCTTTAATTATGAAAAAATACAATTATTCAATTTTATTGCTTTTATGCTTCTGCTCATTGATTGCAAAAGGGCAAATTAGTACGGGGGAACATCCGATTAGTTTTGGTTTGAATCTTACATTATAATCGAATACTATGATATTACCGACACTTAATATGGAGCAGATACGGTACGAAGATTCATTAGATGCATTAGATGGCGTACCACCTCGATTTGGCTATCGCCACCCAGTGAATTACAATATGACCAATTCCGGAACATGGACAACACTATCAAATGGTGATAAAATCCTGTGCCTATAGCAAGTTACATACACTCCGTGCATAATGATGATTTTGTTAGATCCGGTGATGAGTTTACAGATGAATTGACGTATTTGTTAGATCCCATACCTGAAGTTAATGATCATCATATTGTCTTCGGTGAATGGCGAGAACATACGTCAGGCTCAGTGATGTTTACCGGAGAACCTTATCAGGACGGCATTTGCGACTGTCTGGTAAGAGATGTTATGATTCTCGATTTTGTAGGTACTTTTGCGTATTTACAAGCACGTTTACAGAATAATTGCGGCTTTAGCGATTGGGGCGTAATTGTTTATAATAAACAAGGCGATGGCGGAAGTACAATCCCATGTGGCGACAAAGACAGCGACTGTGAACCAGAAGAGGCAGATGAGGAAGATGAGGACACAGGAGGAGGAGATTGTGGAGATGAGGACTGTCCAGATTGACAAGGTCGTAATTTTTCTATAAATTTCTTCACAGAATTAACGCAATATTAAAAAAAAATCGTATATTTGCGGATAGATTAAGTTTTTTAGCAAAATACATACTATATCCAATACAAACATAACACAACCCGACATAATGAAACCACAACACTTTGCCAAGTTAGGAGTATCCTTGATACTTCTATGTCTCATTAGCCTTGGAATGGGATGCAAAAAAGAACTACCCCAAGAGATTGAAATAATACCATGTAACCATAGAGATAGCACTTGGAGAAAATCCGAATCAAAGGAAGTTACTATAATGCCAAACACGATGCTTGATTTCGTACATCTGCACGATTACACAACCGACATTAGGCAAACAATTTGGTTTATAGGAAATAAAGTTGTACTGCGAGAAATAACTCCTGACGGTTTCAATATGATATATATTTGTAACTTTCCTAATAGCGCAAAAAGATGGAAAATACCAAAACAAGGAATAAAAGTGCAACTATCTGGCTATTCCAAAACACGCGAAGGGAAACAGAATAATCCTCATTACCAAGAATTTAATTTAGAATTAGTAACATTAAAAATAGAATAATATGAACCGACAACACACTGCCAAGTTAGGAGTATCCTTGATACTTCTATGTCTCATTAGCCTTGGAATGGGATGCAAAAAAGACATGCCAAGAGAAATCACAAATCTGCAATCTTGTAACCGTCCACCGGTAAACCGTCCCAACTTCGTATCAAACCGTGAATATACTTTATTTCGCGGAAATTTATTGATGAGGGAGTCAGACATGCTTAGTAAGAAACATGCAATTTATGTTAGTACGACGAATGGGACAATACTATCATCTTCAGGTGATGGCAAAAGTTATTCTATCATTTGTAACTTTCCTAATAGCGCAAAAAGATGGAAAATACCAAAACAAGGATTAAAAGTGATAATAAGTGGTCAATATTACCCTTATGATGGAATTGTCCCAACGGATAGAACTCGAGCTTATTTAGAATTAACATCCTTAAAAATCGCAAACGAATAATAACAAAATATAAACGACTATGAAACGACTTACAACAATTTTCATTCTAATTTTGTGTACACACATAGGATTGACACAAACAGTTTTTATCTATACCGATAAAGGAGAAAAAATATACTTTAGTACTCGTAGGGATCTGGCGCTGATTGAATTTAATAATGTGAGTGAAGAGATAGTTAATCAAACTTTTAATAAGAATGTTAGAGTGGGCGAAAGATCCTATATTGTTGAAATTGATACCCAATCAACCACGATAAACACTTTACAACAAAATGCAAACATACATAGCGCTACGTATGTTTTGAAATACGCTACAGGTGCATTACAAGCCCCGACCGACCGTGTCTTTATAAAATGTAGCAATGGTAATACAATAGAACAAGTCATTGCAACAACGGCATTAACAGAGAGGGTTCAGTCTATCAAAATTATTGACTCTATCAACCGTATTTATTCTGTTTCTTTTGATGTGAGTATAGAAAATGGTCTAATACTTGCCAATCGTTTGTACGAAACATCCATGTGTGAGTTTGCCGAGCCGTGTTTTGTACGATTGATTCAACCGTGCACTAATCCGTATTATCAGTATCAATGGGGGCTAAACGGACAAAATAGTGGTTTGTCGGCGGTAGATATTAAAGCGCCCGCAGCATGGAATCGTACACAGGGAAGTAGCAATATAAGGGTAGCTGTATTAGACGATGGCGTGGACTTGACACACCCTGATTTACAAGGTAATTTAGTATCGGGTTATGATGCAGTACCTGGAATAATAGCCGGATCAGGTGGCGACTGTGCGCACAATGACTCTCATGGAACTGCTTGTGCGGGAATTATTGCTGCAGTGGATAATAATGTCGGCGTTATTGGAGTAGCGCCTAATTGTAAGATAATACCGATCAGAATAATGTACAATAGCACCTTTATTTCATGGTTATTTGGACTTGCCACTTCAGATGACGAGTGGATTGTAGATGGAATTCATCGTGCTTGGCACATTGCTCAGGCTGATGTGATAAGTTTGTCATGGAGAATGCCATCTCCATCCAGTACTGTAACCGTAGCGATCGCTAATGCCACAATTTATGGTCGAGCCGGCAAAGGGACAGTCGTTGTTGCATCATCAGGGAATTTTAATGCCGACGTGAGTTACCCAGCATCACTCCCCAATGTGATGGCAGTAGGCGCTATAGCCCCGTGTGGAACGCGAAAACGAAGTAGTAATAATTCAACCGAACTTGGCTACAATGTATTACCAGATCCATTGGGTGTATCCTGCGATGGAGAACTATCGTGGGGAAGCAGTTATGGCTCTGCATTGGATGTTGTCGCACCGGGCGTATTTATTCCAACGACTGACATACAAGGTAATAAGGGGAAGAATCCAGCATCCGGTGCCGCAGGCAATTATATAACTAATTTCAACGGAACGTCAGCTGCATGTCCGCATGTTGCCGGTGTGGCGGCGTTGATGCTAAGTATAAACCCTGATTTAACCCAAGTACAGGTTCGACAAATTATTGAAATGTCGGCTCAAAAAGTTGGTGGGTATTCTTATGCTACAACATCGGGACACCCCAATGGCACGTGGCATGAAGAGATGGGCTACGGTTTAGTGGATGCGGATATGGCGACAAAAATGGCGGCATTAACTGTGACGGGAACCTCAGGCATCATTTGTGATACGTGTGCAACGTTTACGCTATCAAATTTGAACAATTTCCCGGCAGGAACAACAGTATCATGGACATCTAGCAGTGGATTGTCTTTAACGATAATCTCTGACACTGTGGTCTCTGTATGTAATACATATCCTGTGTCTTTGCATAAAAAATGGATAAAACCGACAATCACAGTTAACGGTTTAGGATACCAAGCTCCTGCTAAAACATTTTTTCTTGGCAAGGCGCCCGATACAAGTCAAATTCACTCTGTATATGACGGCACCGTTGTTAGTGTTGGCAGTGTGTTTACGGATAAAATAACCTATTTTGGTGATACTATATCTATGGATAATAATGATCATAATCTCATCAACGGTGAATGGCAACTACATGCATCTAATTCCGTGCAATTTCCCGGTGACGAATCTGATGATCCCGACCCAACAGATGAAATTTCTTGGCAAAGAAAACAGGTCAGAATAGACCATTTTGTAAACAATCACGCATACATAAAAGTGCGCATACAAAATGGTTGTGGATTGAGCAATTGGGTCGAAATTGTTTACAATAAACCAAGTGGCGGAGGTAGTACAAGTACAATTCCATGTGGCGACAAAGACAGCGACTGTGAACCAGAAGAGGCAGATGAGGAAGATGAGGACACAGGAGGAGGAGATTGTGGAGATGAGGACTGTCCAGATTGACAAGGTCGTAATTTTTCTATAAAATAAAATAAATTAAAATAACATTCCTATGAAACCAATAACCATCAACAACCAATACGCTGAGGCGTTTTTCAATGAAGCACAACTACAAGCCTTAGAGCCAAAACTGAAAGTTGCGCAACAAGACCTTATCCAAAAAACCGGAAAAGGCAACGACTTTTTAGGATGGGTAACACTGCCCAATGAAATAGATGAGGCTTTATTGGCAGATATTGAAGAGACGGCGCAAAGAATACGCAGAAAAGCGAAGGTGTTCATTGTCATTGGTATCGGCGGCTCCTATTTGGGCGCTCGCGCAGTGATTGAAGCCTTACAAAGTCCGTTTGCAGGTCATACGGATACTACAAATCCACAAATTGTTTATGCCGGTCATCAATTGAGCGAAGACTACCTGTACGAATTGTTACAATGGTTAGACCACACCGACTATGCCCTCACCGTGATTTCCAAGTCGGGTACCACAACAGAACCGGCAGTCGCTTTTCGCATTTTGAAAAATCACCTTGAGAAAAAATACGGCAAAGCCGAAGCTAAGGAGCGCATTATCGCTATTACGGATAAGGCGCGCGGCGCGCTAAAGACATTGGCTACAAAAGAAGGTTACAAGACCTACGTTGTGCCCGATGATGTGGGCGGTCGCTACTCAGTGCTTACACCCGTAGGATTGCTGCCCATTGCGGTTGCAGGCTGTGATATTCGCCAATTGGTCGCCGGAGCACAAGCAATGAGCCTCACCGCTACTAAAGATGAAACGGTGGCAACCAACCCTTGTATGCGCTACGCCGCTATTCGCAACGTACTTTATGCGCAGAACAAAAACACCGAAATTTTGGTCAATTATGATCCTCGTTTAACGTATTTTTCCGAATGGTGGAAACAACTATACGGCGAAAGCGAAGGCAAAGAACACAAGGGCATCTTTCCGGCAAGCGTCAATAACACTTCCGACTTACATTCGATGGGACAATACATTCAAGAAGGTGAACGGCGCTTGTTTGAAACCGTATTATCGGTTGAAACTAATCATCATACGTTGGAGATACCTACGGATGCCGAAAATTTGGACGGCATGAATTTTGTTGCCGGTAAACGCTTGGGCTATGTCAACCAAATGGCGCAATTGGGCACTATCATGGCGCATACGGAAGGCGGCGTACCTAATACGGTCATCGGTATTCCCGAACTCAATGAACACGCTATCGGACAACTTATCTATTTCTTTGAGTTCGCATGCGGACTGAGCGGTTACTTATTGGATGTCAATCCCTTTGACCAACCTGGTGTAGAAGCTTACAAAAAAAATATGTTTAAGTTATTAGGAAAATAACAGCCATTGATGAATCGTTATGGTATCATCGGCTATCCGCTGACCACCTGCTTCTCCAAGCCGTTTTTTACGGAAAAATTTGAGCGGGAACGGTTATCTGATAGTGTGTATGAATTGTTTCCCTTAGAAGATATTGAACAATTTCCTGACTTGTGTCGTCAGTATCCTGATTTGGTAGGTCTTAATGTAACAATACCTTACAAAAAGGCTGTAATTCCCTATTTAACAGCGCTTTCAGATAGCGCTCAAAGGGTGGGCGCTGTGAATGTTATCAAATTTTTACCGGACGGCTCTATGATAGGCTATAATACGGACATTGATGGTTTTGAGCAAAGTTTCAAACCGTTGCTAAGCTCCATTCATCAAAAAGCTTTGATTTTGGGTACCGGAGGCGCTGCCTTGGCGGTCGCCTATAGTTTGACAAAATTAGACATCGCTTACCGGTTTGTCAGTAGGACATCAAGCCCTACTACGCTGACTTACCAAGAACTCAAAATCCACGGCTGGCATGGCGCTAATATTCTCATCAATACAACGCCCTTGGGCATGAAGCCGAGAGAACTTGAAGCGCCCGATATTCCCTACGAACAGATCGCTGCCGATTTCATTTGTTATGACTTGATTTACGAACCCTCAGAGACGATTTTTCTGCAACGGTCTAAATCTCACGGCGCTACGATTATGAATGGGTTACAAATGCTGCATATCCAAGCCATCGAGGCATGGAAGTTGTGGCAAGAAGTTTGAAATTATTAAAATTTGCAAATATTTCAAGTTTTAATAATTTGTAATTAGAAAATAGTTCTATTGTCC
>BNXT01000068.1 GCA_025999775.1 Bacteroidia bacterium
GTTTGTGATGTCGTTGTCCAACGCCACCCTGCGAAGTGATTGATAGGATTGCATCGTCATAGCCAAAGCAGGACACGCCTTTGGTCAGCGCTACGGCTATTTCCAACAGCGGCGGGTCTTGAATACTGTCGCTCACCGTATTTTGACAACCGTTGGCATCCCGCGTGGTTACTGTGTAGCGTCCCTTAGGTATATCAAAAAGCGTATCATAACTGCCATAATGATCATTCCATTGGTAGGTATAAGGCATCTTGCCGCCTGTCGTCGTAACCCATATTGAGGCATCGCTGTAACCGTAGGCGCGTGGCGGCGTACTATGCAATAATGACACCACCTGCGCAGGCGCATGCACGGTAGCTATTGCTATGGATGGACATTCCCGACGGTCGCTAATCTGTACGGTGTAGCTTCCCTCTTGCAAGTTCACAAAGCCCACTGCACGCTCTGAATCTTTTACTAACATTTGATCGGTTACACTTGAATGCCAGCTATATCGGTAGGGAGGCATGCCTCCGCTTGCGAAGGCTATCACTTCACCATCACTGTCATTTTTACACAGCAAATCTTTAACCTCCAACTTAATCTCTAATGAGCTGGGGTCAAAAAACGGAAACATGGCGGACAGCGTATCGTTATTCTCTACATCTGTTACTTTGAGGTAATACAATCCCGCATCTACATTGGTCAAAACGGAATCCTCACCCATAAGTACCAAGGTATCGGTTATCATACGTTTGTACCATTGGTAACGGTAGGTTTTCCCAACACCGCCCAGAGCTGAGGCTTGGAGTTTGCCGTTGACATCATTGGCACAGGAGATAGAATCCACCACGGAAATAATAGGCTTGATGGGCATAATCAGTCGTCCTTGTGTGGTCGCCGTGCACGCATGCGCATCGCTGATGGTTACCCTATATGCGGAATCTCTGTCCGTTAAGCCCGTTAGGGTATTGGTGTTCGGAAAGCTGTCTGACCACGCATAGTGGTACGGCAGCACGCCTCCCGATACCGATACATATATCCGTCCGTCGGCAAGTCCGTAATCGCTCGGCAACACCACGCTAACGCTATCCACTGTCAATACTGGCGGCTCCGCAACCTCTACCCATGACGAATACGCCGTATTGTTCTCTCTATCGGTCACCTGCACTCGATAAATACCCGCTCCTATATTGGACAAAACAGCATCGTAACTAAGAACATTCACTGTATCCGATTGAGACACCCACGCATAGGTATAGTTCCGTCCAACGCCGCCATAAGCCGTGGCTACTAACTTACTTGTCCGGTCGCCCGCACAAAGAATACGCTCTATTTCGGCAACCTCCACATACAACGGATATATAACTCGTACGGATATGTCGGCTTCGCAATTCTGATAGTCAATAAGTTGCAATGTATAAGCCGTATCGCGTGCGGCTACCGCCGATAAATCGCGGGTTGTATCTAAATTATGCGTCCACAAATAGCGGTAGGGTTCGGTGCCTCCCGTCGGCTGCACCGCTATATATCCGTCGTTAGTATCGTACTTACTCGGTAGCGTCAACACGGCTTGCAACACTAAGCTATCTGGCTCTTTTAGTTCTAAACTATCGCTCGTGATACATTGTTTGGCATCCTGTATTTCTACGCTATACTTACCTGCCGGCAAATCACTCCTTTTCGACGTATCGTAAGCCGGTTGATCCTTCCATGTGTATTGATACGGCTGCGTGCCGCCCTGCACTTGTGCAACGATATAGCCATCATTGAATCCATAACACGCAGGGGCTTTGTTATCCGATAATTCCAATGCTAATGCGGCAGGCGCTGTCAAGTTAAATGTATCATAGATGGCATTATTTTCGTGGTCAAGAATTTGTATCCGATATAAACCTTGATATAAATTACGCACTACAGAATCGGTACTTAGGCTACGTGTGCTATCCACTTGCGTCCATTGATAGCGATAATTTTTACCTACGCCGCCATAAGCAAATGCCGACAGCGCTCCATCGGCGTTTTCATAACAGGTTACCGAATCTATTAACGTAATATGCACGCTCAATGGATATATTAAACGTTGCGAAAACAGAGTTTTGCAGCCCAACTCATTGGTAATCGTCAACGTATAGGCGGTATCGCGTGCCGGTAGATTGGCTATAAAAGGAGTATTCGTAATACCATCGTCCCATAGATACGTATAGCTGTGCGGATATAACGTGTCTTGTACTATTATCAGTTCAATACTACCATCGGTGGCATCATACGTACTTGGCAGTTGTACAACACTGTCGTATGCTATCGCCTTCGGCTGTTGTACTGCGATAGGCTCTTCTGTTTCACATTCGTTGCTATCCGTTGTTATCAACTCATATACACCATTTGCCAAATGGCGAATCGTATCTCTGATATAAAGTGTGCGTTCTCCGATTACAGAGGCGCCGCCTTGCTTAAAATCATAACTGTATGGCGACTTTCCTCCTGTGGTTTCTTTTAATATCACCATTCCGTTGCTATCTCCATAACATAGCGGTGCTATCACTTCTACGACCGTGGAAATAGCCTCCGGTTGCGTTACTATGATTGTCCGAACTAATGTATCTTTTCTCTCGTCTATAATTTGTAATCTATACGTACCCGCTTCTACTTCTACTTTTGTTACAGTATCCTCATCAAACAATGGATAGGTGTCATCAACTTTGCTCCACCGGTATTTATAATTATGTCCTACGCCGCCATACGCAAAGGCTTTTATTCCGCCCTTTCCATTTGGACAGCGTATGCTATCTATTGTAATGGCTGCCGACAACGGATATATAATGTGCGGCGAAACGGAATCCTTACAACCGTGAGCATCACGCACGACTACTTTATACGCCGTATCAGTCGGAAGACCCGTAGCATAATTTGATGTCGTAGCAATAGGCTGTGGGGTCGTCCATTGATAAGCATAAGGAGATGTCCCACCCATTACCGTAAGATGTATTTGTCCATCAGACGTATTATATTCACTGGGGATAACTACACTATCTCGTACCGCTAAACGTTCCGGTTGGCGCAAAATGAAAGTGTCAGATACTCGCTGAGTATTATCTGCTATTGCCCATCCCTTAACATAAAAAGTACCGGCAGCACGATTATTTAAAAATTCAGACGTATCAGATAAACCCAGTCCTAAATCCCATATATACATGTATTCCGTCCCTATACCGCCACGCGCTACAGCCTTGAGTTGACCATCTATGTCGCCATGGCATGAAACAGGATGTGTCTCTTCAATAGTTATAGTCAATGGATAGACTACACGCACCGAATCCCTCCGTGTACAGCCCTTCCGGTCGGTTACCGTTACTCTGTAATATGCACCAAACTGCGTTGGGATATTGAGCAAATTTTGTAAACTACCTTCATTACTCCACGCATAACTATAGCCCCCATTGCCTCCACTTGGATAAATATGTATCGCTCCATCATTCCCATCATAGGTCGTTGGAATTTTTACACGGATACTATCCATGCTCAATACATCAGGCTGCCCAAGTATGATAGTATCGCTACTTTTACAATACTTGGCGTCGGTAACTGTAATTGAGTATGTCCCTGACGACAGACCATTTAGTACGCTATCCGAACCTATAGAGTCCATGTTATTATTCATCCATTTTATGTTAGCTATAGAATAATCACCACCTGTAGTAACTCTTAAACTGCCATTTCCTTCTCCATAGCAACGAATACTATCCCTCACATCAATTTCTACTTTCAATGCCTGTGCCGGTTCGCTGATAGTTATCACATCAGAAATAGCCTCATTGCCGTATCGGTCAGCCACTTTGAATAGATATGTTCCCGCAGAAAGATTGTTGATAGTACTACTGCTGATAGTATCTGAATAATTGGCACTACCAGATTGTTTGTAAAAATAGACGTACTGTCCGCCGCCACCGCTTGCAGTGATAGCTACTTTGCCATTACTTGCTCCCTTGCAAAACACCGAATCTACAATAGTTACAGCTATCGTCGGCGCAGCAATGGCAGAAACCGTACAGGAACCGGTAACTGCGCAGCCTTTACTATCTGTTACTATTACTGTGTATGTATCGGCGCTCAATAAATCCCGCACGCTATCCCGACTTTGTCCGACTATATCGTTCCACGCAAAGAAATAGTTCCTTGTTCCCCCTACCGCATGCACCGTTATTTTCCCGTTTGGAGTAGCTAATGTTGTTACACTGTCTATATCAAAACTACTTATTCTTAGAATCTCAGGTTCACGTATAGTATCCATCTTGACTAATATGTTTCCCTCACTATTCTTGGCAAAGCATCCATTGGCATCTCGAACACTAATTTTATAGCTACCGGCGACTAATGCCGAAGGATTAGTCAACGCTGTATCATTATTAAAAATGGTATAGGGCGCTCGATTCCAATTAGTTATTGGAACGCTTATAGCTATAGCGCCATCAATGCCCCCGTTACAGCTAACGTCTTTAACTGTACCTACTTCAAATTGATACGGCGTTGTGTCTCGTATTGTAAAGCGATAAGAATAAATAGAGTCTGCTTCAGAGCCTTTGACGAACGTATAAACATCACCCCCTGCATTTGTTGTATAACGTCCTATTAACGATACGCTATACGTTCCTGCCCCTATATTACGTTGATAGTCTTGAATGTTTTGCAGAATTGTATCATTAAAACCGCCTGTGCCAATTCCATTTGTGTCACTTACTACGATTGCCAGTTTTTCTTTTGTCTCCAATGGTCTATCTAAGTGTATTTTTATTTTCCCATCTTCCTTAAAACACGTCGGCTGCTCACTCGAAATAGTAAATTTGGGGGCGGATAACTTTATATCCGCTATAACTTGATTGGAATATTGGTCATCACCATATTTTATCCTAACCTGCACAGTAGTGTTTCTCTGCAACAAATCCAAAAATGAAACACCTTGTAAAAAATTGCTACCTATAAGACAGAGTGAGTCCGTCCAATTCATTCCTTCGGGAAACGATGTCCAAGACAGTCCATCGAAACTATACTGCCAATGATATGCATCCGGAAAGAATCCGCGCGTAGCATACATTTTAAGCATATCCTGATCCGTCAAGACAACCTTGTTGCCAAAATTATAGCCTTGTTCATTATAAATTTGAATGTCTTTGGGGTAAATTGCGAATGATATGTCTCTGGATATCCCTTGTGCATGATATTCAGGCAGAGAAAACCAAAAAGTTCCTGTATGAAAAGCCGTTGAATATGGCGAAATGGTCTTCACATCTGAAGCTGTTAGCCATGTCGTGGATTCATCGGAATCCAGATCTAACCAGTAACCTTCAAGACCAATGGAGGTTAGTATGCCATCACAACTCATTTCGGCGTCAACGCAGGATGCATTATTAAATGAAACACCATTATCATCGGAAGAATTTAAATTTATCAAAATATACGGTGTGTTATCACTAGGAATAGTAGCGCCGTCACAATAAAAAATCCCTAAATACTCATACTCTAATTTAATGGCATAACGACCTTTGGGTATCCTTGGATTGGTTCCAAATACAACAATCCAATTTATCCCTATAAACAGCATTAAAAATAGTATTCGTTTCATGACTTCTGTATTTAATGTTAACTCTTTCGTTTTCAAATAGACTGTCTCACAATAGAGATAAATGGTCTATCTGTATTTTCTCACACATCGACCATAGGGATCTCTATAGATTATACGGTATGTAAATTGCTGCCCCGAATCGAACGACTGAATCCAAGTGCGATCACCGTCACTGTCTCTAAACAAAGGACCGCTCCAATACAGGCAAGGATATAAATAGGATGTCTCAAATCCACCTATCTCATTTCTATTGATGTATAAAACATTTAATTCGTCTTTTGTGGGTAACCTCCAATCTGTAAAACCATCCACCGTTGAGTTCTCGCATAAACTATTCACTACAATATAGGAATCTCTCCCTATATCCTGTTTCTGCACCATCAATCTTTCCATGCCGACAGTGTTAGGCGATGCTATTGCAACCCCAACTTGACTTCCATACACTGTTCCTTGGCTATTTGTGGCATACGCCCGTACATAATAATAAGCGCTACCCATAGGTAAACCTGTAAGGGTGGCACTATAATTGCTCACATCAGTACCTTGCACAACGTGTTTGGTACCATGTTCAATATCCGGATTTGTTGAAGTATCATAGACAAAGCCGCGTTCGGTATAGGCAGGGTCGCCGGCATGAATAATAGTACCATTAAACGTAGCTGTAGTAGTACCAGCTACATAGTCTATGGTTCCCGCTTGCGTCGAAAGTACCGGCATGATGGACACCATCTGTACATTGCTATAAGTAGCTTGTTCTGCATTTACGCTAACGCTATAGTTGGTAATGTCAACATAGCCTGTTTTTGTTACAGCCAAAGTGTACTTACCGGCTTTTACGTCAAGAAATCCATATTGTCCTTCGCTAGTCGTAACATAGCTCAATCCTTTGGGATTGAGTTGTACATTCGCATCTACTATCGAAGCGCCGGTAAATTTGTCAGTAACTTTACCATGAATACTGCCCGGCTTTTTATTGCACGCCGAAAGCGCCGCCAGTAAGGCTATCGTAAGCATACCATACACTAAAGATTTGGATAATAAACATGATTTCATAGCTTTATCATTTTAAGGTTAACAATGAAATACAAATTTACGAAATATTTTTAATAAAATGGAGAATTTCCACACTCCACACTAAATTTAAGTTTTGTGGTTTTTAAAAAAAATCGTAACTTTGTGAAACTTTAGTCCTTTAATACTATGATGAGCAACCTACAAAATAAGTCCGAAATATTGATAAATGCTGCCGAGTTGTTGCATGATAGGACTATGTATCCAGCTGTTGCTCATGGAGCGTACTATAGTTGTTATCAGTTGTCTAAGCATATTTGGTTACACAAAATGAAAAAAACACAAAAAGAGTTGGATATACTGTGTAGTATAGGTAAAACTGGTTCACATGAAATGTTAATCAACGAGGTTGGAAAATTCATACGGGATTCAAAGAAAATAGATTGTATTAATCACAAGAGAGATTACTATTATTTTATCGGACAATTAAAAAGATTGCGAGTAAAAGCCGATTATGATGATGAACTTTTCGACAGTTCTGCAAGTAAACGAGCTATTGATTTGTCTAACACTATTATACCAATTCTCAAAAAATATCAATAATTATGGATGCAAAACAATATATTTTGAATAAGTT
>BNXT01000069.1 GCA_025999775.1 Bacteroidia bacterium
GCTTATATTTGCAGTCAGAAATTATTAAAATTAACTCATATATAGTAGTTGTTTACTTTACGAAATTAGGATGGAAGCACGTACAGACACATATCGCACCAAGGGTTTACGTAACGGTCTTGTCAAGGAATTGGCGGCAAAGGGTATTTGTAGTGAAGGCGTGTTGGCGGCAATAGCGAAGATTCCACGACATCTGTTCATTGACTCGGCATTCTTAGAGCATGCTTATCAAGATAAAGCGTTTCCTATTGGTGAAGGACAAACTATCTCGCACCCTTATACGGTTGCTTTTCAATCGGAATTGTTGGATGTGAAACCTGCCGATAAGGTGTTGGAGATAGGGACAGGGTCGGGTTATCAGACTTGTGTATTGCTCGAATTAGGAGCGAAAGTCTTTACCATAGAACGTCAACGTAAATTGTATGCAAAAACGAGTGAGTTGTTGAAAAATCTTGGTTATTACCCGCAATGCTTTTTGGGGGATGGCTACAAGGGACTGCCTAATTTTGCGCCGTTTGATAAAATCCTTATCACTTGTGGAGCGCCGTTTGTACCGCAAGAATTGAAAAAACAACTAAAAATAGGTGGCGTGATGATTATTCCTGTTGGAGAGGAATCATTGACGATGCTTAAAGTCTCGAAAATTAGCGACGATCAGTTTGAGACGAAGGATTATGGCGAATGTCACTTCGTCCCAATGCTGAAAGATCGTAATTTTTAGTAACCAACGATGATACAAGACTTTTCTATAGTGTGTAATTGTATCCAATAGTTACCAACGAAGAGATGCCATTATTGCGTATCAATGCCAGGTTTGTTTGAAATATGTGCTTGGTTTTGATGTCGTATGAACAAGACCCCTTGAGACTCCAAACGTTTTTGGTGAGGTGTTTGTCTGCAAAATAGCAATTATTCAGTAAGGTTACACGCCAACGTCCTTTTTTTTCGGCAAAATTATCGCCATAATATACGTTGCACCCGAAACTATGACTTTGTTCTATGATAGTTGTCAAGATGTTGACGCCAAATTGTTTTCCGCTTTTTTCGCTACACACATAGCCTAACGAATGGTTCATGTAGAGCGCTTGCGCATCGGTTTGTTGCATACCGGCAAAAAAAGAAAGACTGTGGCGATAGTTCCCTTTCTGGAGAAAATTGTAAGTGGCGTTTACATTGGCATTTTGAGAGATTTGTACACAACTCAAGGAATCAATGAAATCAGACAGGGAGGTTGTTTCCGACAATTGCACTACATTACGGATATAGGCATACGTTTGAAAGTTGGAGTAATTGCCGGACAGGTTGATTTTGCTATTGATCTGATAGTGTGCTTGAAGGCTATAGACTAATCGTTGGCTGTGATGCGCACTTTCTTTAGCAAGTCCCTCTTGTTGTATTCCAAAACGTCCGCTGATACTCATTTTTTTGAACTGATGACCGGCATTGACGGTGAGATTACGAAAATCATTAACCATGTAGTACGATCCTAAGGTTTTATAGTACGGATCAACGTATTCATAGCCTAATTGAAGAAGGCGATGTCCGACTTCTATTTTATACGCATGGGCAACACTGGTAGATAGGCGATTGGTAACCAAAAATTGAGCGGGATTGTACAATTTAACAGGTGATTCTTGTTTGCTCGATAGTGTGTTTTCGGTGTAAGCCGAATTACCCCATTCGCCTTTGATGTAAATATTTTTGAAAAAATTAGTTTGTCCGGATACGCTGAGAGACATGTTTTCTTTAGGATGAATATCGCCTTCATCAAGAAGCGTGTAGTTATCAAACGCTCGAAAAGCAGAGATCGTGAGGTTGTTAGACTTAGTTTTTTTGCCAATCAGTAAGCCGTAACCGATACGATTGGTACTGTTATCTCGTGCAGGGTCATCGGTTTCCGGATTTTGGATACGACCGTATAGAACAGCGCCATTCCACCCGCTTTTTTGGGGATTGGCTTCGATGGCAACGCCATCAAAGCGAACACCCGCCAACGTATAGGGTGAAAAATTAAGGAATGAAGCTCCAAGACGTAAGCGAAAACCTTTGTATTCAGGTTCAAACTGCCAATGATTAAACGGATGGGTGTAGGACGTTTGCATATTGGATACGCCAAAACTGAACGGGAATTGCATACCCCAAATACCCAAACTGTAATTGGCGGTCAGCACCCAATTCCAAGGAGCGGCGCTATATTGGGAACCAAACCCCAAGGAATTGTGTAAAGCGATGTTGCCATGATGTGTGAGACGAGGCTTTTTGAAAAACTGCCCAACATCTTGCGACGTGGCATTAAATAAGCTGATCAATAAAATTAGACAGAGATTATATTTTTTCATGATTATTGAATTAAAGGTTATTGAATGATGATTACAAGGCTGTGGTCTTCTTTATTGGAGAAGACTCGGAATAGGTAGCTACCCGGTTGAATACGGCTTACATCCACTGTTTCGGACATAAGATGGCGAGCCGTAGCGGGATGTTGTCCGTGTCGGACAATCTTACCGTCATGTAGCTGTAGAAGTTGCCAAAAAATGGTCATGTTTTGCGTCGGCATACATTGCCAGTTCAGATGTGTAGATGCAGGATTGGGCGATACGATGAGCTGTTCTATCTCGTTATTGTATTCGGCTTGTGTTGATAGAGCGCCATCCAACAAATCCACCACTTGAATACTACGTAGAATACTGCTTCGACAACCGTTTACAAAGGTCGTCAGTCCGATGTCGTAGCGACCGGTATCGGTGAACCAAAGATGCAGGTATTCGGGGTCTTGATACAGGATTTGCGCATCATCGGTCATGCTCCATATCACGCTGTCCATCCTGTATTTGCTGATATTCGCCACGATATACGTTGTGCCGGTATAGGCTTCCGTACTTGTCCAAAACACAGCTTCAATCGTATCCGGTCGGCGAATGATTAGCACGCTGTCGCTACCAAAACAACCGGAAACCGTATATCCGACGACCGTATGGAGACCATTATCGACTAATTGTACGGTTTGACCCATTGATAGGTTGCCATTAGGCGCAAACCAAAGATATTGCAGAGAATCAACGGAAGCGCTGACTGTAGCTTGTTGACCGCTGCAGAGGATATGTTCACGTTGAAGTTCAAATTTGATAGCATCAGGGTGATCTACAAAAATACGTGCTGATTTGGTACAGTTTTTACTATCTGTAACATTGAGGCTATGTGTTCCACGTCCGATATTGTACAGGGTTGCATTGTGTGTGGTGTCGTCCGACCAAAAGTAGGTGTAGTCAGGTGTTCCACCGCTGACTTGTGCGGTAATAATTCCATTTGTGTAGTCATAGCAGGACGGTGGTTGAGCGGTTAGACTGACAAGCAAAGGGTCTGGCGCCGAAAGTACAACGGATTGTTGGTATTCGCAGGCATGGTAGTCTTTGATAACTACAGAATAGATACCTTTGGTTATATGATGGATAGTGTTATCACGGTAGCCGTTGCTCCAAAGGTAGCTGTACGGTTGAATACCGCCGGTAGTAGAGGTTGCTATCAGTCCGTCAGAAGCCTCGTCGCACGAAGGTTGCGTACTTTCAACATGAAGTTGTAAGGGATTAGGCTGGCTTACGGTGATGGTATCAAAGATTAGCGTTCCCATAGCGTCTTCAATGCGACAATGGTAGGTTGCGGCAGTCAAGTGTTGAACAAGGGCAGAAGTGTCTCCGGTACTCCACAAGTAACGATAGGGACTTTTTCCGCCACAGAGGTTAACTTGCAAAACTGCTGTGGAATCGCCGTAACAGAGGATGGGGTTGCTCTGCGAGAGGTGAGCAACCATCGTAGATTGCAATATCAGGGTGTCATAGATTTGGCAATGGTTGTTATCCTCAACGATAACGGTGTAGATACCGTCACTGACATCGGTGATAAAGGAAGTTTGATCGGTAGTATTCCATACATAATGGTAGGGCGCCGTACCACCTTTAATGTGCAACGTAGCAGAGCCATTGTTTGGAGATGGGCATTGTGGATGCTTGATTACATGCTGTATTGAGAGCGGTTCAGGCTCATGTACGTGTATGATGTAATGAGCGCTTATGTCAAGGGAATCCGTAACCACCAAAGTATATTCCTCTGTTGCTTTGAGGTTGGCTATCAGAGCTGTAGTGTCGCCGGTATTCCAAAGGTACCGATAGGGTGGTGTGCCGCCGCTGACGGTAGTTTCTAAACGTGCAGTGGAATCTCCGTAGCATTGAATAAACGCTGTTTGATGAACAGTCATCAACAGAGAGGGCGTCGATTTTACAAAGTAAGAACCATATTCCGTGTTGCCCTTGCTGTCGGTTATCTCAACAGCGTAGTTACCGGATGTAAGACCGGTTAGATGTTGTGCGGTATCACCATGTAACCAACGGCAATGATAAGGTTCAAACCCGCCTGTGATGTGCAATGTGATAGATCCGTCCGGAGGCGATAGTATAGATTGCCCTTGCACACTCCCACTGTAGGATACAGGTTTTACGGTTGCGTTCACTACAAATTTATCAGGTTTGTTCAAAATAGCATAATCGGTTAGTGTACATCCCTTGGAATCAGTAACTGTAAGCGTATAAATACCGGATGTTAGATTGGTTATCGTAGTTCCGTGATAGACGTTGGTATCCATTGTCCATACGGCATTATAGGGTGGATGTCCGCCACTAATTGTGGCACGAATAGCGCCATTGCAACTGTCGGAATGGATTAGAGAATCTATTTTAAAGACGACATTTAAGGGTTGAGGCTGAGTGATCAGTAGCTCGTCGAAAGAGATAACGCCTAAACTATCGGTTACAAGCGCATTGTATATACCGTAGGATAAACCGTTGAGAAGAGCGCTATCGTTTCCTGTGTTCCAGTGAATACGATAGGGTGGTGTACCACCGGAAATATTCATATATAAAGCGCCATTAGTACCATTATGGCAGTAGATAGAATCGAGGATGTCAATTTTTGCGACTAAAGGTGCGGGGTGGTTAATCACAAACTCTGCCACAGCAGTATAGCCATTGCGGTCGGTAACGATCAGTTGATAATAGCCTGCGGCTAAGTCTGTCAGTACAGGTGTTTCTTTGGGATAACTTTGTAAATTATCTTGTGAGGACGCTTTATAGAACCATTGATAATGGTACGGTATCACGCCGCCGCGTACCAAAACCTCAATACGTCCGTTATCTTGTGAAATTGGCACGATACCCCGCATGGCTCCCTGATACATACAATCATTGGAAATACCTGTAACGACTAAACTATCCGGGCATTGCAGGGCGACGCTATCACGAATGATACAGCCCTGAGCATCGGTTATCACAAGGGTATAGGTTCCCGCATTGACGATGATGGTATCCGTTTGTTTACCATTATTCCATTGGTACGAGTATGGAAAGGTACCGCCGCTGACGATACTACGAATAATGCCGTCGGATGCTTGCCATCCGGTGATGTTGCTTGTTAAAAAATGCAAAGAGAGCTTGTCGGGTTGTGTTACAACAAAGGAGTCGAGACTTCGTATGCCGCGTGCATCCTCCACTTCAAGGTGATAAACACCGGGTTCTAAATGGTCGTAGATAGTATTTCCGACAAAGCCATTCCATCGGTAAAGGTAGGGTGCAACGCCACCTGATACAACAGCCTCAAGAACGGCATCATTACTTTTAAAACAATGGATTGGTTGAGATAGAACAATGGATGCTTTTAGGTGATCAATATGTTCTAATGAAAGGGTATCAAATTGTTTGCATTGATGTGCATCCGCTACTTCTATAGCATAGACACCGCCTTGTTGTTTACGCAATGTATCCGAACAAATGCCGCCATTGGATTTGAATACGTAGGGTTGTGTGCCACCGGTTGCGTGCAGTGCAAAGATGCCATCTGGAACGTAGTTTGATTGATTGTAGATAGCGCCAATATAGGAGGGTTGTGTAACGATATGCGAAACTAATTGTAACGGAGCAGGACGATCCATTACAATGGTATCGCTAATGGTACAACCCTGATTATCCGTTGCTGTGAGAATGTATTGACCATCCATGACCTTATCCAATTGTGGAGAGGTAGCATTGTTATTCCATAAAAAAGTGTAATCACCGGATCCTCCGTTAATCTCTGCACGCAGCATGGCAGTTGTATCTTCAAAACACAGGGCTTTTTGAGCAAGGATATTCAATTTTAGGGGCGATGGTTCTGTGACGGTAAACGAGGACAGCGAAACCACATTGAGATTATCGGTAACAGCGACGGTATAAATACCTGCTGGTAGCGGGTTTGTCGTTACGGTCATATCGCCGTTCGACCATTGATAGCGGTAAGGTGGCGTGCCACCTTGTGCATGCGCTTGTAGAATAGCGGAGGTATCGCCATAACAGCGGATAAACTGTGATTGTGTGATGTGAGATTGCAAAGGCGCTGTGTAGGGCACATAAAAATCGCTATGTAACTGACACCCATTGTTGTCGGTTACGGTAACGCTGTAGCGTCCGGAATCCAAGTCATAAATAGTATCGGTGGTGTGCATGGATGACCATTGGTATGAATAGGGTGCAACGCCTCCGGTTACCAATACGCCTAAAGCGGCATCCCTGGGACGTTGTTCTAATTGTCCGAAGATAGAGCCTTTATAGGATAAAGTCTTGAAATAGGTTCCAAGTATAGAAAATGTATTGCTGTCGGTGAGTTTGACGGAATCAGAGATCGTACAATTGTTAGCATCCATGACTGTAAGACGGTACTTATCAGGTGTGGCATTGAGTATTTGTTGTGCCGTACTGCCGTTGCTCCAAAGGAAAGCATAATTACCGGTACCACCGCTGACTGTGGCTTGTAAAGAGGCGGTCTTACCACCAAAGCACAACGCTTCCTGGACGAGGATATTCAACGCTAAATCGGATGGTTCGACGATAGTATAGTGTGCTGATGTAACAATATTCATAGCATCGGTAATTGTAACAGAATAGGATCCGGCGGGTAATGCTGTGGTTTGTTGCAAAATATCACCGTTTGACCAACGATAGCGATAGGGTGGCGTGCCACCTTGTGCATGCGCTTGTAGAATAGCGGAGGTATCGCCATAACAGCGGATAAACTGTGATTGTGTGATGTGAGATTGCAAAGGCGCTGTGTAGGGCACATAAAAATCGCTATGTAACTGACACCCATTGT
>BNXT01000070.1 GCA_025999775.1 Bacteroidia bacterium
ATATGGCTCAAAAGCCACAAAACGGAAAGTCTATATTGGGAAGGTTACGAATTTTTTTACCAAACTGAACGTGGCGGAAATCAAGATTGAAACCGGAACGCTTTACCAAAACGATGCTATTATGATTTTACCTATTTTGGCATACGGACACTCTGCTTTGCGTAAGCACGCCTTAGATGTTACGTCTGATTATCAAGGGTTAGCAGATATTATTGCAGACATGCACGAAACGGTGATTGCTGCCAACGGTGTAGGCTTGGCAGCGCCGCAGGTCAACGTGCCTATTCGCCTTGTGGTGATCAATTTAGATGCGTTTTCTGAAAATCAACCGCGGTATAAAGGGTTTCGCAAGGCTTACATTAATTTGCATATTGTTAGCGAACAAGGCAACGAATGGACTTACGAAGAAGGTTGCCTAAGTGTGCCGGGTATCAACGAGAATGTATCACGGAAGCCTGTTATTGTTGCAGAGTATGATGACGAGCAGTTTGTACATCATCGTGAGACAATCGACGGCATGGAGGCACGCGTATTGCAACATGAACACGACCATCTTGAAGGGCATCTATTTACCGATAAACTAAGTAGTCTGCGGCGTGCATTGCTCCGTAAGAAGTTTGAGGATATTTCCCGCGGCGTTATTTCCGGAAAATACCGTATGGTTTTTCCCCGTAAATAACGGTTACCATGGCGCTCAACTATATTTGGATCGCGTTTTTTTTGATAGCTATCGTTGTAGCCGTTTTTCAATGCTGCATTTCCGGAGACATGACGGTGTTTGAGACGATGGTCAATGCCACTTTTAGCGCTTCCAAGTCCGCTGTGATGGATATTGCATTACCACTTATGGGCGTAATGACATTATGGCTCGGACTGATGAATATCGGCGAAAAAGCAGGCGTAGTTCAAGTACTTGCACGTATTGTAGGTCCGTTCTTCAATAAGTTATTCCCTGAAATACCCAAAAATCACCCTGTATCCGGACAACTGTTGATGAACTTTTCTGCTAATATGCTCGGTTTGGACAATGCCGCTACACCTTTAGGTCTCAAAGCTATGACGACATTGCAAACGCTCAATTCAAAGCCTGATACTGCCAGCAATGCTCAAATCATGTTTTTGGTTATCAATACTTCCGGTTTGACCATTATTCCGCTAACAATTCTGGCGCAGCGTGCCATCTTAGGCTCTGCTAATCCGACCGATGTATTCATTCCCATACTTTTGGCGACCTATTGTTCAACACTCTCCGGTATTATATTCGTCGCTATCAAGCAAAAAATCAATCTGTTAAATGGAACGTTTCTATCGTGGATACTGGGGATTACGGCTTTTTTAGCTATAGTAACCTACTATTTTTCGACACTCCCCAAAGAAACCATGCAAACCGTGTCCAGTGTGGCAGCCAACGGTATTTTATTATTGATTATCGGAGGGTTCATTGCCAGTGGATGGTACAAAAAAATCAATGTTTACACTACCTTTATTGACGGAGCAAAAGACGGATTTAAAACAATCATCAAAGTAATCCCCTATTTGGTTGGGATGTTAGTTGCTATAGCCGTATTTCGCGCTTCCGGTGCAATG
The DNA here is from genome assembly GCA_025999775.1 of Bacteroidia bacterium. Taxonomy (GTDB): domain Bacteria; phylum Bacteroidota; class Bacteroidia; order Bacteroidales; family P3; genus BNXT01. The sequence continues at coordinate 1,588 of BNXT01000070.1, forward strand.
GACTACTTAACTGGCGGTTTAGCTTACTGTTTCAATGCTATGGGACTAAATACCGATTTTGTTGCCGCATTGCCAACAGCGCTGATGAAACCATTAAGTGGTAGCGGCGCCAAAGCCATGATGGTCGAAACCATGATGACGTATGGTCCGGATAGCTTTGTTGGACGGCTCTCGTGCCTATTTCAAGGCGCTGCCGATACAACATTCTACATCGTTGCTCTCTATTTCGGCGCTGTGGGCGTCAAACGTACACGCTATGCCGTAACAGCCGGACTTTTTGCCGACCTTATCGGCATCATCGCAGCCATAGGAATAGCCTATCTCTTCTTTGGATAACACACTAATTTTAAGTCATGAAAGCAAATCTATTTATGAAAAAAACGTATATACTAAATGTTACTTCGGCAGTCCTGATTGGCATGATAACAATGGCTACATCGTGTGAGAAAAAACCGGTTCCACGCCAACCTATTGATATTGAAATGGTCTTCGTAGAAGGCGGTACCTTTCTGATGGGTGGCGACAAGACTATAGACAGTTTGTGTTATGATAATGAAAGTCCGGTACACAATGTTACTTTAAGCAGTTTTTATATTGGGAAATATGAGATAACGCAAGCGCAATGGGTGGCTATGATGGATGAAAATCCGTCCGAACACTTTGGGGACAGTCTTCGACCGGTAGAAAGCATGAGCGCTAATTATGCCGAAGAATTTACACGCCGACTAAGCGCCGCTACAGGGATAAACTATCGCCTTCCGACGGAAGCCGAATGGGAATATGCCGCACGCGGAGGTAATAGCAGTCAGGGTTACAAATACGCAGGAAGCAACGATGCTAACGAAATAGCATGGTATGTTTTCAACAGCGGTGACTCCACGCACCCTGTAGGCTCCAAACTTCCCAATGAACTGGGCATCTACGATATGAGTGGGAATGTATGGGAATGGTGTAGCGACCGTTACGGTACTTATCCATCCACAGATCAAACAAATCCCACCGGAGCCACATGGGGCGCTAGCCTCGTCATACGCGGGGGCGCTTATGACAATAAGCTATTCTATGGATGGTTAGATGAAGAACTACGCGTAACCATGCGCGGAAAATTACCTATGGGCACATTCCAAGCTACCGTCGGAATGCGTGTCGCCTATAGCGCAAAATAAAAACCTATAAAAAACTCGTTACATGGCACTCGTCAAACTAATTACTTTAGGATGTTCCAAAAACACTGTTGATTCCGAGGTTCTGGCAGGTAATCTGATCGCCGCAGGACACCAACTGCTATCTACAGAATCACCTAAAAATCCGGATGTTGTGATTATCAACACTTGTGGCTTCATCGCTGATGCTAAACAAGAATCCATAGACAACATCCTGCAAGTTGACTACCTCAAACGCAAACAACGTGTAGCAAAAGTATATGTAATGGGATGTATGGTGCAACGGCACGGAGACGAATTAAAGAATTTGTTTCCCAATATTGACGGATGGTTTGGCGTACAACAGACCGAAGAATTAATTAAACAAATTAACGGTGGTCTCATCGCAAATACCATAGACCATCTAAATCGTCATCAATCAACACCTGAGCATTATGCATATCTAAAAATAGCCGAAGGTTGTGACCGGTCGTGCTCCTTTTGCGCTATCCCCTTGATACGCGGTAAGCATGTATCCAGACCCATTGAAGATATTGAAGCTGAGGCAACGCAATTAGCCGCCCACAATGTGAAGGAACTCATCCTGATTTCGCAAGATTTAACTTACTATGGCATGGATTTATACGGCGTCAAAAAAATCGCCGAGTTAGTAGAACGATTAAGCCAAATAGAAAATATCGAATGGATACGGTTACACTACCTTCACCCGCACCATTTTCCGATGGATTTGCTGGATGTAATGCGCAATAATCCCAAAGTGTGTCAATACATTGATATTCCTGTTCAACATTGCTCTAATCGCATTTTACAATCCATGAAACGACATACTTCCAAAGAGGAGATAGTGCAGTTAATAACGTCTTTCAGGGAACAACTCCCAAATGCCGTTCTACGCACGACAATCATTGTGGGGTATCCAGGCGAAACCGATGAAGAATTTGAAGAATTAAAACAATTTGTTACAGAGAATCAATTCGACCGCTTAGGCGTATTCAAATACTCCGCTGAAGAAGACACTGATGCTTTTGCGCTCAACGACGATGTATCTGAAGATGTTAAAGAACAACGGATGTCGGAAATCATGGCTATCCAACAAGACATTTCTTTACAGAAAAACGAAGCCAAAATAGGACAAACGGTGCAAGTCATTACCGACAACATCGAGGGGGAATACGTTGTAGGGCGTACGCAAGGCGATTCGCCGGAAGTCGATAACGAAGTGCTAATTACCGATGATGATGACCTTTTGGAAATCGGACAATTTTACAGGCTTACTATCACCGACGCCAATGCTTTTGATCTTTTTGCTGTTGCCAATCCCTAATACGATGTTAGGACGATATTTACATTGGAGTATTATAACCTATAGTATGTGGACGAGTACAGTCGGCGCACAATCGTCCATAGAGGCTCTTTTGCCTAAAATAACAACCTCGGATAATTTTTCGATATGGACAAATCCAAGCTATGATGCAACGACACTGAGCTACGACTTAGCGGGCTTAAACAGTGCACAACTCAAATCTAATAGTCGTTACGCCGTTACGATGGGTTTGGATTATGGCGCTTATACATTGTCCCACAAGTTTAATTTGCCTTTTAATACTATGGGCGCTGAAAATCCGTTATCCTCTACTTATCGCTTATCGGTGGGCTATGGCAAAAAGAATTTTGAAGTAGATGCCGAATTATCCCGAATAAAAGGCTTTTACACGAAGACAAACATGCCTTTAGCCGATAGACAAACGCATTATCGTAGTGATATTACAAATTTTGAGATTAGCCTAAAAGCCTATTATTTCTTCAATGAGCGCTATCGCTACTCACACAGCATGAAATTTGCATATCAGCAGAACAAAAGCGGCTATACATTTTACGCCAGTCTAAAGCACCGATACTATTCTTTATCGGCAGACAGCACGCTCTTTCACGGTGAGCCTATACTCGTTGATCATCCCAATGCGGATTTGCGACACTTGTACGTTTTCGATAATAGTGTAACATTTGGTTTTTCAGGGTTATTGACCAATGAACATTGGTTTATTCGAGGTATTATAGGCATGGGTTTGGGGATGCAAGTACAATATTACGACAATGCAAAGGGGCATCATTGGCGGCTTTGGCCTGTGCCAGCCAGCGATTGCAAAGTCAGTTTGGGTTACAAAATGCGCGGCATTCATTTTTCGTTGAACACCCCATTAGATATAACACTGGTTTTTTTACCCAAAGAGACATCATATATCAAACTTAACAGCGCTATCAGTTTTACCGTAGGGTTCCACATATTTGAATTAATTAACGAATCAATTGAACGCAATGCAAGAGAATACAGACAGCAGACTCTTTAGAATGTTTTTGCAATTAGAACGTTCTTTATCAAAAAATACCATTGACGCCTATCTTCACGACATTAACCTGTTACAGCGTTTCTTGAAAATAAGCAAGGATGAGCGAAGCCTTAAATCTCTGAATAGCGATGATATCAAACATTTTTTGAGTTATTTAAAATCGCTGGGATTGAGCGCCCATTCACAAGCCCGTATCATTGCCGGACTAAAAGCGTTTTACCGCTTTCTGATACAGGATCATCAACTACAGCAATCACCGATGGACAAAATTGAAGCGCCCAAGCTGACGCGTAAACTGCCCGACACACTGTCATTACAAGAAATTGAGACCATCCTTGCCACTTTTGACCTGAGTAAACCGGAGGGCTGTCGCAATCGCGCCATCATCGAAACGCTTTACGGATGCGGACTGCGCGTTAGCGAACTCATTGAACTTAAATGCTCCAATCTCTATTTTGACGAAAATTTTATTCGTGTGGTTGGTAAAGGCGATAAAGAGCGTTTAGTCCCTATCGGAAGCGAGGCTAAAAAACATATCTTGCTTTATATTCAAAATTATCGCAATCATTTGAAAATCAAAAAAAACGACGAGGGCATCGTGTTCCTTAACCGTCGTGGCGGTCGCCTTTCCAGAATGATGGTCTTCCTAATGATTAAAGAAATCGTTGCTCAAAGCGGTATTCAGAAGTCTATTAGTCCACATACTTTTCGGCACTCGTTTGCTACGCATCTCATCGAGGGCGGCGCCGATTTGCGCGCCGTACAAGGAATGCTTGGACACGAATCTATCACCACAACAGAGATTTATACCCATCTTGACCGTCGCTTCCTTAAAGAAACGATAGCGCTATACCACCCTCGGTATAACGCTATCAATTCAAATCAGGAATAAAGAAAAACGATTAGTATTGCGACTTCACGATTTTGCTTGTATTCTTATCAAGGTCAACTAAACGGTAATTTTTATTACCCATTTTTAACTCGTAAGCATATTCAATCTGACGTTTGCCGCTGGCGTCGATCACTTTCTGAAATGGGTCATCACAATTGTGCGCTATAGAAACAAGGTCATGGCTTGCTTTTTCAATTGCGACCATGTCGGTTGACGCAAGGATTCCGATGTTTGGAACAAAAGGTTTACCCGGATGACCGGAACAGTCACAAGACGTAGAAATATCCACCAATACATTGATATACACCATGTCGTGATCTTTTTTTACAGCTTTAGCGTATTCTACAAGACGTTCACAAAATACGGTATGCATGTCGCCGCCTTCGGGCATACGAAGCGCTTTAGTTGGGCAAGCATCAATGCACTTACCGCAACCAATACACTTGTCAAGGTCAACGGTCAATGGGTCTAATGTAATAGCGCCATTGGGACATTCAGCAAGACAGATACCACAACCTATGCACTTATCATTGACAACAGGGATATTGTTTTTGTGCTGCGCTAATTTACCATGCGGCGTTGCAAACCCCATAGATAGATTTTTGATAGCGCCACCGAAACCGGCTGATCCGTGTCCCTTGAAATGCGATAGAATCAAATAGCTATCATAATTATTGAGATGACTACCTAAGAAAAATTCTTTGTAGTGTTTGGCGCCCTCAACATCTGTAACAACAATTTCGCCCTCAGAATCCAGAATATCAATAGGCGCATACGTAAAACCGTGGTCTTTTGCTACTTGAATGTGGGATTCCGTAAGATGACGATCGCCGTTGTAAAGAACATTGGTTTCAACAAACGTACCGTTGATTTTTTTAACAATAGCTTCAAATAACGGTGGCTTGACGTAGTATTCGTTACCCGGTTGACCAAAATGCACTTTCACGCCTATTTTACCATGCAGTTCTTTTTCGATCGTTGCAAAAACTTTGTTCATTCCTTCCGCAGTGATAGACTCGGTGAAATAAACATCCGAAATAGTAGCATCTTTGGTGGATGAGCCACAGGACGAAAACAGTCCGAAGATACCAATTAAAAGGGACAATGAAATAATTTTTCTTTTCATAATTTGGATTTATTTAAGTGTGTTTATT
>BNXT01000071.1 GCA_025999775.1 Bacteroidia bacterium
TGTTCATTGTTCATTGTTCATTGTTCATTGTTCATTGTTCATTGTTCATTGTTCATTGTTCATTGTTCATTGTTCATTGTTCATTGTTCATTGTTCATTGTTCATTGTTCATTGTTCATTGTTCATTGTTCATTGTTCATTGTTCATTGTTCATTGTTCATTGTTCATTGTTCATTGTTCATTGTTCATTGTTCATTGTTCATTGTTCATTGTTCATTATTCATTGTTCATTATTCATTGTTCATTGTTCATTATTCATTGTTCATTGTTCATTGTTCATTGTTCATTGTTCATTGTTCATTATTCATTGTTCATTATTCATTGTTCATTGTTCATTATTCATTGGTTTGCGTTTAATCCAAAAATTTTATGTAAATTTGCACTATGAATCAGTTGGAACAAATAGAGATTTTTGGAGCGAAATCCCATAATTTACAGAATATAGACTTGACTATTCCGCGCAACCAGTTAGTCGTGATTACTGGTTTGAGCGGTAGTGGGAAGTCGTCCTTAGCGTTCGATACCATTTATGCGGAGGGGCAACGGCGGTATATGGATACGTTTTCGGCTTATGCACGGCAGTTTCTTGGTACGATGTCGCGTCCGGAAGTCGATAAAATCAACGGATTAAGTCCGGTCATTTCTATCGAACAAAAAACCACTGGTCGCAATCCACGTTCTACCGTCGGTACCATCACCGAGATTTACGACCTATTACGCTTGCTCTATGCACGCGTATCGGATGCCTATTCTCTCGAAACCGGCGAAAAGATGGTACGGCACACCGATACCCAGATTGTTCAATTGATACTACAAAATTACCACCATAGAGACATCGCTATCTTAGCGCCCGTTGTTAAGGGACGCAAAGGGCACTATCGTGAATACTTCGAGAATTTTCATCACCAAGGGTTTCTGAAAGTACGTGTGGACGGCGAAATACAAGACATTAAACCACGCATGCAACTTGACCGTTACAAAATACACGACATCGAACTGCTCATTGATACGCTCAAAGTGCATGAAGGGCTACAACAGCGCCTCACGCAAAGCATCGGATTAGCTATGAAGCAAGGCAAAGGTAATATTCTGATATTAGATAATAAAACCAATACTTACAAACATTATAGCCGTCATTTGATGTGCCCGACAACCGGTATTTCCTACAATGAACCGGAACCTAACACGTTTTCTTTCAATTCGCCGTATGGCGCATGTCCGGAGTGTAACGGCATGGGATCTATCATTGAAGTTGACCTAAAAAAGATAGTACCTAACAATAAACTAAGCATCCGTCAAGGTGGTATCGCGCCTATTGGACAATACAAGGACAACTGGGTTTTTAAAAAAATCGAGACATTGGGCAAGAAATACGGATTTACCTTGGAGACACCTCTCAAACAAATCTCCGAAGACGGCATAAACGCCCTTTTATACGGGTCTAAAGGCGTTTTTCGACAAGATAATCGCTACCTCGGTATCACAACCCAAGAAAACATTGATTTTGAGGGTATTGTCAATATCGTACAAGACCATGTGTATGAAGATAACAACGTTGTTTTCAAGTGGGTTGCCAATTTCACCAGTACGATAGTTTGTCCTAAATGCGGCGGTGCGCGCTTGAAAAAAGAATCGTTGCAGTTTAAAATCATTGATAAAAATATTGCCGAACTATCCAGTATGCACTTTGCAGAGTTACAGACATGGATAGATTCCGCCGAAGCGCATATTACTGATAATAGGCGTAAGATAGCGCACGAAATACTACGTGAAATACGCACGCGCATTGAGTTTTTGTTGAATGTCGGCATTGATTACCTCTCGTTAGACCGTCCTGCCTCCAGTCTTTCCGGTGGCGAGGCACAACGTATTCGCTTAGCTACACAGATCGGTTCTAAACTTGTGGGCGTATTGTATATTTTGGACGAACCCAGTATTGGTTTGCACCAACGGGATAATACCCGCTTAATAGATTCGTTGCGTATGCTGCGCGATGTCGGTAATTCCGTGATTGTTGTGGAGCACGATAAGGAAATGATTACGTCCGCCGATTATGTCATTGATATTGGACCCGGCGCCGGCATCAACGGCGGAAAAATCGTCGCTCAAGGCACTCCTAAAGAATTGAAGAAACAGCATACCTTGACCTGTGATTATCTCAGCGGCGCTAAGCAAATAGCGATACCGTCCAAACGGCGACAAGGCAACGGTCAACACCTGATATTGAAAGGCGCTACCGGACATAATCTCAAGAATGTTACGCTGGACATCCCCTTAGGCATGATGATTTGCGTTACCGGCGTGTCGGGAAGCGGCAAATCCTCGCTCATCAATGAAACCTTGCACCCAATATTGAGCAAAACTTTTTATCGGGCAGAAAAAGAAATTTTACCCTATAAAAGTATCGAAGGGATTGAAAACATTGATAAAGTCATAGAAATTGACCAGCAACCCATTGGTCGCACGCCACGTTCCAATCCTGCAACTTACGTAGGCGTCTTTGATGATATTCGCAAGTTATTTGCCTCGTTGCCGGATGCTAAGATACGCGGTTACCTGCCGGGGCGCTTTTCCTTCAATGTCAAAGGCGGACGCTGTGAAGAGTGCGGCGGCGGCGGCGTTAAGGTGATAGCAATGAACTTCATGCCGGATGTTTACGTCCATTGCGACGCCTGCAACGGTAAACGCTACAACCGTGAAACCTTGGAAGTACGCTACAAAGGTCGATCTATCAGCGATGTCTTGGATATGAATATTGACCAAGCCGTTGAATATTTTGAAAATATTCCGCATGTCTTACGTAAAATAAAGACATTACAAGATGTAGGCTTGGGTTACATCACCTTAGGACAGCAATCCACAACGCTCTCCGGTGGTGAAGCACAACGCGTGAAGCTGGCTACGGAGCTATCCAAAAAAGACTCCGGAAAAACGCTATACATACTTGATGAACCTACAACGGGACTGCATTTTGAAGATGTCAGAGTATTGATGGACGTACTCGACAAATTAGTGGTTAAGGGCAATACCGTATTGGTCATTGAACATAATATGGATGTTATTAAATTAGCAGATCATGTGATTGATGTAGGACCGGAAGGCGGTTACAATGGCGGGCAAATCATTGCCAAAGGCACGCCGGAACAAGTCGCACAGGTTAAACAAAGCTATACCGGACAGTACCTGAAAAAAGAGTTGGGTATTAAGTAGCGGGTTAATTTCGGAATCTTTGCCGTTCGTTTTCAATGTCCACGCAGGTTTCTGAACCTGCGGCGGGCTTCCTCAATGTATAAACTCGACGGATAGTCCATGATCAATTGCTCGTAAAGGGTCATCGCAGGGAAAGGCTGTTGCAACTGCTCTTCGTACAATCGTGCCGCCAGAAACAACGCATCATCCGCTAACAATTGGTCGGCATGTTGCTCATAAATTCGCTTGTAAAAATCCAAGGCTTGAGTAAATCTTTTTTGTCGCAGGCTTATATCCGCCTTACGCATCAACACTTCATCCACTATGGTATGCGCAGGATTGTTAAGCAGAATACTATCTAAATACAACTCCGCTTCATCTATCCGTTGTTGATAAATCCTAAAATCGGCTGTAGCAAACAATTTAAGCGTGGTATAACTGCTATCGGCATCGTTATTCTCACGAATGAGCAACGAAAGCGACATCGCATCGTTGGCTATCAATTTAGAAGTCGAAGACCGCAAAACATCTAATTGTGCCAACGACCAGTCAAACTCCCCAATATAGTACGATAACTGAGCATTCCGCATCTTTGCCGTAAATCCTATTTCATCGTGTTTAAAATCTTTTTCTACTTGTGAATACAGCAACATAGCTTCCCAGACGTCGTCGGATAACAAATATATATCCGCCAATGTCAATTTACATTCAGCCTGCATCAACGGCTGTATCCGAGGGATATTCAGCGCTGCATGTACGAGACTATCCGCTTTTTGAAAATCTTTACGGTAGGCTGCTTCTATCCACGCCCATTCCCGCAAAGGCGACACACTCTTGTCGGTTAACGGCGCACGTCTTAATAAATAATCATATTCCTGCTCCAAATAAGCCAAATCGTCCTCGTTGGTAACCGACGATTTCGTTACGCGTTTATAGTACAACGATAATAGTTCCGACCGTGCCTGAAAATATAAAGGCGCTTGTTCCCCTTTCGCAATGATATATTTAAACGCTTCCTCGGCGATACCGAAGATATAGGGGTTTTCCACAATAGAATCCTGAGCGCTCAAGACTTTGGCAAATTGCAAGACCTGCTGTCCGCCGTCGTTATTACGTCGTTCAAACGACTTGGTAAACGTAAACGCCGTGCTATAGTCTTTGGTTTGCATCAGAAAGCCAATCCATAATTTTTGAATCGCCGTGTTATCAGGATAGGTTTGGACTTCAACAAGCAAAGCCTGTCGGATAGCAGTCAGTGTTTTATCATCCGGATTATTCCCTATCAAGCTTTGAAAATGCCGTTCCACTTCGTTATAGTATCCTCTCTCCTGTATCAACAGCGTTACACATTGTTTCACCGCCTCTGCCATACGTCCGGAACGTTCGTACATCGTTGCTAAATCCATGGCATACAGCGTTGGGTCGTTCGTCATTTTTTGCCCGTTCTCCAACGTAACAATAGCGTAGGTGTTGAGCCTTTTTTGATAAAATAACATTGCTAATTCCCCGATAGATTGCGGATTTGCCGATGTCTCATCAATAATCTTACGAAACGTCTTGTCCGCTTTGTCCGCTTCGCCTTGCAATTGGTAGATATAGCCCAAATCCACCTGATTTTCTTTGTCATTCGGGAATCTGCGACGGTGACGTGTACTCAGTTTTTCTGCCTCCTTGTAGCTTTTTTGTTCTATCAACGTTTGCATGTACAAGGTATAAATCTGCTGCGACGGCGCTTTGTCGTAGGCTTCTTCAAACAATTTGAGGGCTTTCTCCGGTTCTCCGTTATTGCGATACTCAACCGCCAACTGCTCCACACTCCCTTGTTGTGCCAAAAGCACATCGCTACACAGAAAAATTGCCAATATTCCTAATAGTATCTTTCTAAAGATCATAGTACAAAGGTACAAAATATTTTTTAATTTAGGAATTGAAAAAATTCCGCATCATCAACTTAATTGATGATGTCGAAATTCGTGTATTTACGCAACACTTCCGGCACCTTGATACCTTCCGGAGTTTGGTTATTTTCCAGCAAAGCGGCGACAATACGCGGTAAAGCTAATGCGCTACCATTGAGCGTATGCACTAACTGTGTTTTACCTCCTTCGTTTTTATAGCGACATTTCATGCGGTTTGCTTGGAACGACTCAAAATTAGATACCGAACTAACCTCTAACCAACGTTGCTGAGCCGCCGAATACACTTCAAAATCGTAAGTTAGCGCCGAAGTAAAACTCATATCGCCACCGCACAACCGCAAGATACGGAATGGCAGCCCCAATCGACGCACTAAAGACGATACATGAGCAACCATTTCATCCAAAGCGGCGTACGAATTTTCAGGTTTTTCAATACGCACAATCTCTACTTTGTCGAACTGATGCAGTCGGTTCAAGCCGCGCACGTCTTTGCCATACGAGCCTGCTTCACGACGAAAACAGCCTGAATAGGCAACATTCTTGATAGGCAGGTCTTTGGCTTGCAAAATCACATTACGGTAGATATTCGTTACCGGAACTTCCGCCGTAGGTATCATATAGAGGTCATCCACCGGCATATAGTACATCTGTCCATCCTTGTCCGGCAATTGCCCCGTGCCATAGCCCGAAGCGGCATTGACCATCAAGGGCGGCTGTATTTCTATATAGCCCGCATCAATACCGGCTTCCAAAAAGAAATTGATGAGCGCCCTTTGCAAACGTGCGCCTTTGCCTTTATATACAGGAAAGCCTGCACCCGTTATCTTGTTACCCAATTCAAAATCCACAATGTCGTATTTGGCACACAAATCCCAATGGGGTTGCGCATTTGCAGGAAGATCAGGGATGTCGCCCTCTTGATGTACGTTTTCGTTGTCTTCAGCGCTAAACCCTGCCACTATGGAGCTATGCGGAAGATTGGGCAATAAAACTAATTTATCGTCCAACTGTTTCTCTATCTCTGACAATTTGTCGGACAATAGCTTGATTTCCTGCTTAAGTTGCGCCGTTTTGGTTTTGAGATTTTCGGCTTCTGCTTTCAGTCCTTTTTGCAGGAAATTACCGATTTCTTTGGCGATACGGTTACCTTCAGCAAGAAGGTCATCGGCTTTCTGTTGAGTTTCACGACGCAGATTATCAATGTTCAGAATATCATTGACCGTCTGCTCTGCATTTTTGAAGTTTTTTAGCTTCAATCGTTCAATAACGTGTGCAGCTTGTTCTTTGAGGGTAGCGATTTGTAACATGGTGTTTATTTTTCAATCTTTCTTGGTTTCATTTTTTCAAAACAAAAGCCCGCCGATACTATAAGGATACCGGAGGGCTATAGGTAACGAATGATAGACGAACTACGCTTCTGCCGGTACAACAGAAACGTATGATCGGTTATCCTTTTTCTTGCGAAAAGCAACGGTGCCGCTCACTAATGCGAATAGGGTATGGTCTTTTCCCATGCCGACATTGAGGTCAGGATGATGAAGCGTACCGCGTTGACGCACTATGATGTTACCAGCCACAGCGGCTTGACCGCCAAAAATTTTCACGCCGAGGCGTTTACTTTGTGATTCGCGTCCGTTATTTGAACTTCCGACGCCTTTTTTATGTGCCATAACTTACGATGTTTCAATGAATTTAACCAATAGATTCAATCTGGATTTGGGTGATGTAATCCCTGTGTCCGTTAGTCTTTCGATAGCCTTTACGGCGTTTCTTTTTAAAGACGATTACTTTTTCTCCGCGAGTCTGCATAAGCACCTTCGCTGTTACTTTTTTGCCGGCAACGAATGGCGTACCTATGGTAACTTCGCCATTTTCGTCGGTCAGGAGCACGTTCTCAAACTCTACCGTGTCGCCTACTTCGGCTTCCAAACGGTGAACGAAGTGTTTTTGGTCCTTCGTAACCTTAAACTGCTGCCCTGCGATGTCAACAATTGCGTACATAATTTATG
>BNXT01000072.1 GCA_025999775.1 Bacteroidia bacterium
AAATAAAAGCAGTACAATATTATGGATTTTCAAACTTTAATGCCCGCCATAGCATTTATGACGTGGAAGCATTTGGTGATGATTGCCGTGGGGTTAATCTTGATTTTTCTGGCAATAAAAAAGAGCTACGAGCCAACGTTGCTTTTGCCAATTGGTTTTGGCGCTATTATCGTGAACATTCCTTTTTCTGCGGTACTTACGCAGGGCGAGGGTGCAACACAGGTAATAGGAGCGCTTGACGTGTTGCGGGATGCCGGTATTCATACCGAGCTGTTCCCATTGTTGATATTTATCGCTATCGGGGCAATGATTGATTTTTCGCCACTGTTTCAAAAACCAACGTTGTTGCTGTTTGGCGCTGCTGCACAGATGGGTATTTTTATTACTATGCTGTTGGCTGTGGCTTTTGGATTTAGTTTACCCGAAGCGGCTTCTATCGGCATTATTGGCGCTGCGGACGGTCCTACCTCAATCATTGTGTCTCAACAATTAGCGCCGCAGTTACTTGGACCTATCACGGTGGCAGCATATTCGTATATGTCGTTAGTACCGCTGATTCAACCACCGGTAATTCGTGCTTTGACCACTAAAAAAGAACGCATGATTCGTATGAAAACCAATACCGCTAAGAAAGTATCACGCACAACCTTGATACTCTTCCCAATTATTATTACACTTTTGGCGGGTATAATCGCTCCCTCATCTTTAGCGTTGATAGGCTTTTTGATGTTTGGAAACCTGATTCGTGAGTGCGGCGTACTTAATTCTTTGTCGCAAACAGCACAAAAAGAATTGGCGAACCTCGTTACTATTCTGCTTGGTATAACCATCGCAAGCACGATGACAGCCAACGAATTTGTGAGAGCGGATACGCTGATGATTCTTGCGTTGGGAGTGTTTGCCTTTGTATTCGACACGGCAGGCGGCGTACTTTTTGCTAAATTTTTGAATTTGTTCTACAAAGAAGGTAATAAAATTAACCCCATGGTTGGCGCTTGCGGTATTTCGGCATTCCCAATGTCAGCACGTGTAATTCACAGAATGGGATTGAAAGAAGACTCAACCAATTACCTGTTAATGCCTGCCATTAGCACGAATGTAGGCGGACAAATCGGATCTGTAATTGTCGGTGGATTGATATTGATGTTAGTGCCGTTATTTACGTAATCTTTAAAAATAAAACAAAATGAATATAGTAGATTTTAATAACGCATTGGAAATAACAGGTCTTGGACTTGCTGGCGTGTTCATTTTTATGGCAGTATTTTTGGCTCTCATTGTTGGTGTTGATAAAGTCTTTCCTTACAAAAAAGAAGAAGCTTAAAATCATTTGCATAAAATCGAGTGATTAGGCAAATGACAACAACAAAGACATTTCCGGTACTTCAAATGGGCTGTGCCGCTTGTGCCGCAAAGGTGGAAACTACCGTTCGGAAACAAGAGGGTGTCGTGCGCGCTTCAGTCAATTTTGCAACCGCTAATTTAATGGTCGAATACGATTCAACTGTAACTAATCCGGAAAAAATGAGCGAAGCGGTGCAAAACGTGGGCTACGACCTGCTTATCGAAGAAGATGTGGACGATGAATATCCCGCCGGATGGATAGACGACATCCATAAAAAAACGTTCAAAAATCTGAAAATAAACACCATCGGGGCGATTCTTATGTCGTTGCCGGTGGTGATTATCGGAATGTTCTTTATGCACATTCCTTTTGCCGACTACATCTCATGGGCGCTTGCTACACCGGTGGTTTTCTATTTTGGAAAAGATTTTTTTGTCAATGCGTGGAAACAAGCTCGACATAGAGCGACCAACATGGATACCTTAGTGGCTTTGAGCACAGGGATTGCCTATATGTTTAGTCTGTTCAACACGCTTTTTCCCGAATTTTGGTTAGCACGAGGCATTGCGCCATACGTCTATTTTGAAGCATCGAGCGTGATTATCTCATTCATCCTTTTGGGACGATTATTGGAAGGAAAAGCCAAAGGAAAAACATCGTTGGCGCTGAAAAAATTGATGGGATTGCAACCTAACACCGTAACGGTTGTCCGCAACGCTCAATACGAGGAAATTTCGATTCAAAAAGTTCAAATCAAGGATGTGATTTTGGTGAAGCCGGGAGAGAAAATCGCTGTTGATGGCTGCGTTACCGAAGGCAGTTCGTATGTGGATGAAAGCATGTTGAGCGGAGAACCTATTCCTATGTTGAAACAAGCCAACGACAAAGTTTTTGCCGGAACAATCAATCAAAAAAGCAGTTTTCTGTTTCGAGCAGAGAAAGTGGGAGCGACCACCCTGCTTGCGCAAATCATCAGGATGGTGCAGGAAGCGGAAGGAAGCAAGGCTCCGGTGCAGAGGTTGGTCGATAAAATTGCCGGCATCTTTGTCCCTGTGGTGATGGGCGTTGCTGTTTTATCGTTCGTGGCGTGGATGGTGTTCGGCGGGAGCAACGGATTCACGCATGGTTTGTTGGCTTTGGTTACGGTGCTGATTATCGCCTGCCCTTGCGCTTTGGGATTGGCGACGCCTACCGCTATGATGGTGGGAATAGGCAAAGGCGCCGAAAACGGTATTTTGATACGCGACGCAGAAAGCCTTGAAACAGCTAAGAAAATAAATGCTATCGTGCTCGACAAAACAGGTACCATCACAGAAGGGAAACCTATTGTTACCGATGTTTTCGGATTGGCTAATGATATTGAAAAACAAGCCCTTCTGAGTCTCGAAAAACAATCGGAACACCCCTTGGCGGAGGCTATTGTGCGGTATTTGGAAGAATCGGCAGTCGAAAGTCGAACAATTACCGTTGAAAGCATAACCGGCAAAGGGGTCAAAGGCACGGTTGACGGACAATTGTATTTTGTAGGAAACGACAAATTGCTCACCGAAAACGGCATAACAATGGACGACCCACTGCTTGCCGAAGCCCGACAATTCAGCCGGCAAGCCAAAACGGTTGTCTGGCTGGCAAATGACTACAAAGCCTTGGCAGTAGTCGCTATTGCCGACCGGATGAAAGAAACATCGCGGACGGCTGTCCATCAGTTGCTATCGGCAGGCATAGAGGTTTATATGCTCACCGGCGACAACGATGCTACTGCCCGCGAGATAGCCCTGCAAGCCGGAATCAGCCATTATCAGGCGGAAACGCTACCGCAACAAAAAGCCGAATTTGTCAAAACATTGCAGTCCGGCGGCAAAACAGTAGCTATGGTAGGCGACGGTATCAACGACAGCGCTGCCCTTGCCCAAGCCGATTTGAGCATCGCGATGGGGCGGGGCAGTGATATTGCGATGGATGTTGCCCAAATGACCATCATCGCATCCGATTTGACCAAAATAGCAGAAGCCATCCACCTCTCGCGCCAAACAGTGAAAACCATTCGACAGAATTTGTTTTGGGCATTTATCTATAATCTAATCGGCATTCCCATTGCCGCCGGCATACTTTATCCGTTCACCGGATTCTTGCTCAACCCCATGATTGCCGGAGCAGCAATGGCAATGAGTAGCGTGAGCGTTGTTACAAATAGTTTGAGGCTTTTAAATAAATAAAAATTACACTATGATAGATAAATACTTTGATTTAGTCAACAATTTTGATATACAAGGCACGCCGAATGGTATTGCCGTGATTAGCAGCGGACATATCAACGATTCTTTTCGGGTGAAAACAAAAGAATCGGACGCTCCGGATTACATGTTGCAACGTATAAACCATGCGATTTTTAAGGATGTCGAAATGTTACAGAATAACATACAGCATGTAACAAATCATATTCGTAGAAAACTAAAAGTGAAGGGCGAAACAGATATTGAGCGAAAGACCTTAACGATTGTTCCAACTAAAGGCGGTAAATTGTTTTACTTTGATGGTGAAAATTATTGGCGTATGTATCTATTCATCTCCGGTGGCAAGAGCTACGATGCTATCACGCCCGAATTAGCGTATAAAGCGGGCAAAGCTTTTGGCGAATTTCAAGGTTATTTAACCGATATTCCGGAAAAAATTGAAGACACGATCCCCAATTTTCATAATATAGAATTTCGTTTAGAAGAATTTTACGAAGCTATGAGGAATGATAAAGTAGGGCGTGTAGCGGAGAATCAGGATATTATCACAGAGATTGAACGCCGTGCCGAAGAGATGTGCAAAGCCAATCGCATGGTTCGAGAAGGGTTACTGCCTAAGCGTATCAATCATTGTGATACGAAGGTCAATAACGTGCTGTTTGACAATGAAGGAAACGTCCTCTGTGTAGTGGACTTGGATACCGTAATGCAGGGTATTGTACTGTCTGATTTTGGCGATTTTATTCGTACCGGCGCCAATACCGGCGATGAAGATGATGTCGAGTTGAACAAAATAACTGTAAATTTTGCCGTTTTTGAAGCCTATACACACGGTTATTTAAAAACAGCAAAGGGTTTTTTGTTGCCTATCGAAATTGACAACTTGCCCTTTGGCGCACGCCTATTGACGTATATGCAGACCGTACGGTTTTTTACGGATTATTTGAATGGGGATTGCTATTACAAAATTCACCATCATAGACACAATCTTCAACGTACTAAAGCCCAACTCAAACTGCTACAAGAATTAGAACGCAATCAGGATAAACTCGCTGCCATTGTTGAAAATTATAGAACAAGATGATAAAAGCGCTATCTTCAGTTATAGCGTATCACTTGATTGCGTATCGCTTGGTTTACGTGGCGCTTCAAATTGGCGCGGACTGCGGTCTCCTCTGTCTCTGTCACGATAGTCGCCGCCGCCCTTAGAGAATGACCCGCGATCACGATAGCCACCGCTACTACGACGGTCGCCACGATCGCCACGTTCGTGACGTTCAGGTTCTACATAGCCTTCCGGTTTGGGTAATAAGACTTTGCGAGATAGTTTGAGTTTGCCTGTTTTAGTGTCAATACTTAATAGTTTGACCTCAATCTCGTCGCCTTCCTTAATGCCCGATTCTTCGATGGTTTCTATACGTTTCCAGTCAATTTCGGAGATATGTAGTAAACCGTCTTTTCCCGGCATGATCTCAATAAAAGCGCCAAACTGTTGTAAAGTTTTTACTTTACCTTGGTAAACCATACCGACCTCCGGTACGGCAATGATAGCTTTAATCTGTTCGATAGCGGCTTCAATAGCGTCTTTATTAGCTGCGGCAATATCAATAATACCAAACTCGCCTTCTTCTTCGATGGCTATTTGAGCGCCTGTATTACGTTGCATTTCTTGAATGACCTTTCCGCCGGTACCGATGACTGCGCCAATAAATTCTTTAGGAATACACATTTGAACAATACGCGGCACAAACGGTCTGTAGTCTTCACGTGGCGCAGAGAGTGTTTCAAGGATTTTATCCATGATGTGCATCCGACCATCTTTAGCTTGATTGAGCGCTTTAGCAAGTACTTCGTAGGATAAGCCATCTACTTTGATATCCATTTGGCAAGCGGTGATACCATCTTTGGTACCGCATACTTTGAAATCCATATCGCCAAGGTGGTCTTCATCGCCTAAGATATCAGACAATACAGCCCATTTACCGGAGGCATCGGTAATCAAGCCCATTGCAATACCTGTAACCGGTTTTTTAATTTGCACGCCGGCATCCATCAACGCTAAGGTTCCTGCACACACCGTCGCCATGGACGACGAACCGTTGGACTCCAAAATATCGGATACTACACGGATTGTATAAGGGTTGTCCTCAAGAGGTATCATCGGTTTGAGAGCGCGCATCGCTAAGTTACCATGTCCTACTTCACGACGACCTAACCCACGATTGGGTTTCACTTCTCCTGTCGAAAACGACGGAAAATTGTAATGCAGTAAGAAGTTGTTTTTCCCTTCTATAACAGCGCCATCAATGATTTGTTCATCAAGTTTGGTACCTAAGGTAACGGTTGTCAGTGATTGAGTTTCGCCACGCGTAAAGATAGCGGAACCGTGTGCGGACGGTAGGTAGCCTACTTCCGACCATATAGGGCGAATTTCTGTCATCTTCCGACCATCCAATCGTACTTGCTCGTTGAGCATCATCTTACGAACGGCTTCTTTGTGGCAATCATGAAAATAAGAACCTAACATAAACGCCTTTTCAGACGCTTCTTCGGCTGGTATAGTGGCTAAAAACGCAGTTTCTATCTCCTTAATTTTTTGGCTACGAAGGTGTTTGTTGGCAATGCCTTCTTTGGCGGCAGCATAAAATTTATCGTAGCAAAATTTCCACACGTTATCTTTGAGTTCAGCATCGTGTTTTTCATGACAATAGGTACGTTTTTGAGGACTCCCTATCAGTTCGGCGAGTTCACGTTGTGCACGGCACTGCACCTTGATTGCTTCATGTGCTATTTTGAGAGCTTCAATCATTACGTCTTCGGAAACTTCCTTCATTTCGCCTTCGACCATGTTGATGTCTTTTTCGGAAGCAGCGACCATAAGGTCGAGGTCGGCATTGTCCATTTGGTCAACAGTAGGATTGACGACAAATTTGCCATTGATTCTTGCGATACGACATTCAGAGATAGGACCATTGAAAGGTACATTAGAAACCGTCAAGGCTGCGGAAGCGGCTAAGGCGGCATAAGCATCCGGCAATACGTTGTGGTCACCGGAGATAAGTGTTACTAACACTTGTGTTTCGGCATGATAATCGCTTGGGAACAACGGACGTAGTGCACGGTCTATCAAACGTGAGATAAGAATTTCATATTCCGAAGGACGAGCCTCTCGTTTGAAGAAACCGCCCGGAAAACGACCCACCGCCGCATATTTCTCTTGGTAATCCACTGTGAGCGGCATGAAATCCACGTTCTCTCCAGCCTCAGCTTTACTAACCACGGTGGCAAGCAGCATGGTGTCATCAATTTTTACTACAACCGAACCATCTGCTTGTTTGGCTAATTTACCGGTTTCAATCATCACTTCCCGACCATCGGGTAACTGAAATTTCTTTTGTGTCCCTAACATAATAACTTTATATTTTTTACATCTGTGTTATATAAAATAAGGGAATCAGTCGTGTATAGCACG
>BNXT01000073.1 GCA_025999775.1 Bacteroidia bacterium
ACGACATCAAAGGTACGTAAGATTTTTTGATTTACAAAGGTTTTTCATAAAAAGTTCAAAAAATTTGGGTTTTTTATTTTTTTTTACTACCTTTGTCAACCGTAAAGAGCAATTAAAATTCTATGAAAAAATATCTAACATCCGGCTTTTTCTGTGTTTGTGCCATTATTATTTTAGGGGCAGTGGCACGTTTTTTTACACCTATTCCCAATTTCACACCTGTTGCAGCAATAGCTTTGTTTGGTGGCGCTTATCTTGGTAAAAAACACCTTGCCTTTGTCATTCCTATTGCCATGTTGGTGATCACCGATTGCTTCATTGGCGTTTACGACAGTCTCACTATGTCGGCTGTCTATGCAAGTTTTATCTTGACAGGTGTCATAGGCGTTGTGCTGAGTAAAAAACTAACCGTCAAAAATACGGTCATTGCAGCCGTCGTTTCGTCGGTATTGTTCTTCGTCATCACAAATTTTGCGACGTGGATCAGTGGCTTCTGTGGCTATCCGATGACTTTTGGGGGCTTGGTATTGTGCTATGAAATGGCGTTGCCGTTCTTCCGTAATGAAATCCTTGGTACGTTAGTTTATAGTGGCGTATTCTTCGGAGCGTATGAACTGCTTAAGGCTCGCTATCCGCAATTAGCGACCATCACCCGATAGCCGGTACAATGTCAAATATTCGTCATAGCGGTCGAATTGTCGCTATGGATGGATCGCAACTCTCCGTGTCTATAACGCAGAAATCGGCTTGTGCATCGTGTCATAGTCGCTCTGTATGTACGATGTCGGAACAAAAAGACAAAGTGTTGCGAATTAAGACGGAGAACCCACAACAGTACCATATTGATCAAGTGGTAACGGTCGTTATGCGCACATCTTTAGGGTTAAAAGCGGTTCTTTGGGCTTACGTGCTGCCGTTCATCGTACTCATGGCAAGTTTGTTTGCGGGTGCTTTACTCCTTCACAATGAACTATACGGCGCTTTGATAGCCTTGGGTGGTACGGCTTTGTACTACGTGGTTTTATCCTTGTTTCGTGAAAAATTAGACCGCAAAATGACAGCAGAAATTCAGGTGGTATAGTCTAATATGAAGATGCCTGCTTTTGGCAAAAACCACGATAATCACAGTAGGTACAATTTTTATCATTACTCGTTGCGTCAAAAACGGTATTAGTATCAAACATTTCCGCAATGAGTAGTTGAAGATGTTCGGTTATCGGTTGTCGAAAATCCAAAGCCCTATCGTCGCTATCAAATATGGATGGATCGTGTTGATAGTTGTTAAACACTGTGTTAATGTGCAATAAACACGGATTGATGGCAGGTTCATTGTACAGTTGTGAGACGATTAAGCTATAAATCAAAGATTGCAGATTATTTTTAGGACGATCTTTAATGTCAACAAATAGTTTCGCAAGGCTTTCTGCTGTGTTTTTCTGAGGTATTAGTTTGCCTCCGGTCTTGTAGTCTATAACTCGTAGCTCTCCATTAACACGATCCAAACGGTCGATTTTTCCTCCCAAATTAACCGTGAGGGCATTATTTACAAAGAATGGGATGGAAACGTTTTTTTCTAATCCCAGAAAAGTAACCGATCCTAAGGTACTATCTATCTTCAAAAGTTGCTGTATATAGAGGCTCAGGATGTTGCGTTTGATTAGGACAGAGCCATTGTAATGCGGTGTGGATGTAGAGGTTGGAATCTTGAAAAAGAGTTCTTTGAGCGCTTGGTCAATAAATGGGAGATGCTGTTGCGGTTGTAGATAGGGTTGTAACTGTTCGGCAGTAATAGTCATCGGTTCCGTTATGGGTAAGAGTTTGCCATCTTTGTCGGAGTACAATTGCTGTCCGGCATTGAGGTATAGTAATTCCACGCTACGATGAAAGATGGAACCAAACAAGGCTTGGTCTATATCATCTGCCACTTGTTCCGGGGCGTACAATAGGGCTATATACCGAAAATAGAATTTGAGTTTACAATCAATAAACGCATTAATAGCAGAGGGGGTTAAGGCTTTGTTACGTCCGTGCTGTGGATCATGACCGTAGGTTTGTAATAATTGAGCACGGATGCCGGCATGACTTGCTATTTGAATATGTCGCGGTTCTGATAATCGGATCGCTTCCGATTGTATGCTTTTGCGCTGGATAGTCCATTGATTGGATACCAATAGTTGAAGCATGAAACGACTCATTTCAGGACTTTTCATCGGATCCTGCGAAGTTGAATAGAGTAAACAGATGTTTTCCGAACGTTGCATCAGACGATAGAAATAGTAGGCATACAGTGCATTTTTATGCGTCATGGTGGTCATACCAAACGATTGTCGCAGATGAAACGGAATAAACGAAGCATCGTCGTTGCTACGCGGTAGTATGCCCTCATTGGTGGAAAGGAGTAGCACGTTCTTGAAATCTATAGTACGCGTTTCCAAAACGCCCATGATTTGTGTTCCCAACACAGGTTCGCCAAACAACGGTACTTTCATCGTTGACATAAACTGCTGTAACAACCGTTGCAGGCTTTTTTGGGTCATCGTCAGTGCATACGTCGTCAGGATGTCGTTAACGGACTTTAATTCCTCCAAAACTTGGTATAGACCCTCTGTGTAGAGTGTTTTATAGGGAGTGTTCGCCGGTTCAATTTGTGCTAATTGTGTTTTTATCCACGCAGCGAGTTCCTTGATAATATCGTTTGCATTGGTGTTTTCTTGCTGCGTGAACCAGTTGTTAATAGTAGTAATGACGGTAGAACCGGTAATCGGATAGCCCATGGTAACATTGGTTGTTTCGCCTCCCGATAGGGAGCACATAAGCGGTACTAATAGCTGTTCGTCACACAGAACAATAGCGGTTTCAGTGGCTTTTTCTTTATCTTGTTGTCGAGCATTAAGCCATTTATCGGCATAACGCACTTGAGCGCTATTACTGGGAGCTTCGACAAAAGTGACGGACTTCAAAGGATTGGACAAATTGTTGAATAGCTGTGTATCCGTAATTGCATTTCCAAAGCGTTGCATATTCCGGCGCATAAAGACCCCTGCTTGATGGTCAGGATTGTCGATGTAGGCAATGTCATAATCCCAATAAAAAAGCGTGTTTGCAGAATTTTTAAACCATTCAAATAGTCGTTCTTCGCAGGTATTTAGCACATTAAAGCCCGCAAATACGTAAGTCCGCTGAGCCTGTTGCGCATCTAAGACGACAGACTGACTTTCAATCACGGAACGCATCAACAACCCTTCGTAGGCAAGGTTTTTATCACGTAATCGTTCACGATAGGTCTCATAAACCGTGTAAAGTACCGACCAGATATTCATAAAACGCTGTTTGAGTTGTGTCGTTTTATCCGGTTCAAAATGTGCAAAAAACTCTTGTAATGCCTCAATTTGTTGATCACTCAGATAGTCTAACGGGTTTTGCATCGCCTTTATGTCCTGTAAATTGGTGAATAACAATCGTGCATCCACCAAATGTTTATCAATATCATCAAAATCACGAATGAGCAGTTCGCCCCAGTAAAAGAAATCATCAAAACTTTCGTCCGTTTGTAAAATTTGTTGATAAACCTCATAGAGTTGGTAATTGAGCGCCAACGGTTGGCTTATCTTTTGTGTTGTAAATCGTTGCCATAATTCGGTAATAGAGGGATATTCCGGCGCCCAGAACGGCTTTTGCAACTGTTCGTACAAACATTGATTAAAAAACACTGCTGCACGTCTATTCGGAAACACTACCGTGGTCTTGGATATATCAATACCGCGTTGGATAAGGTCGGATGCCACTAAGGATAAAAAACTCTGACTCATAGCGATCGGTTATTTTCAGTTTCTAATACCACTTTTTCGATTTTGTCAAGATCTAAATACCACAAGTACGCCTCCATGGCGACCTTATCATTGCTGTATATTTGCGATAAGAGGCGTGCGTAGTGGCGTATCTGCTTCCGATACTGTTCATCGGGTTCTCCGGTTTTGTAATCCACGATAATCAGTCGTCCGTCCGTACTCAACATAACCCTATCGGGACGCTTCTTGGTAAGTCGTCCGAACTCGGTGTCTTTAAAGATAATATCTTGTTCCTTGAAAACAGTGTAATCCCCTGAAAACCAATTTTTTACAGCATCATTAGCACATAGTCTCTCTAACCATTGCCGGTAATCGTTGGTTTCTGATGCCGGCAAAAGCCCTTGTTCTGTCAATTGTGTTACCGCTTGTGGAATGTCCTGCGCTGTTGTTATGGCTTGTAGGAGTGCATGACACAACAAGCCACGCTGCTTTTTAATATCACTTTCTATGACGCTTTGCCGAGCTAAAGATTTAGCTTCCGGAGATAGGTAAAAATTCAATTGTTTGGTTTTTACTGAGAAATCTACGGTTTCCGGCATTGCGGACTGCGTGAAAACATTGCCGTCATCGTCATTCTGACGTTCATCAACAGATGGGATTAAATGACCGCAGCGATAGTATTTTTCTTTTGTGTTACCATCGAGAATAACCGTTTTGATAAATTCGGAAATTGCTGTTGTTGTACTTTGTTTGACGTAATCGGCAAGTACGATAAGGTTATGTTTAGGTCGAGTCAATGCGACGTATAGGATATTCAAGTTATCAACCCATTGCCGCATCGTTTCCTCTTGATAAACGCTACGGAATACCGAGTCATTCATAATGGCATCGTAAGGGAGCGCTATTATTGGCATTTTCTCAAACAGGTTATCTTTACCGCCTTCGTGCCATACGAAACTTTTTTGAGTATGTTTATTTGTTAATGTCCATTCACAGAACGGTACAATTACAGTATGAAATTCTAACCCCTTGGATTTGTGTATTGACATTGCCCGAACGCCTTGATTTTGGGCGCTAATCTCTATTTTTTTCGTATGCAATAAGGTCTGCCAATGAGATAAAAACGCTGCAATGTCGGTATTATTATCCGTAGTAAACGCTTTTACTTCATCCAAAAACGAAAACAGAAACTCTTGTTGTGACTTATCTTTATGCAGTCCAAATAGGACGATCAGCATCTCTACAAGTTCATAGAGCGGCATGGTAGCCATCTCCGTCAGTTGATCAACAAAGGCGCTCGGCAAGCCCTCTGCAAATGGGATACCACCGGACTCCGCTTTCGGACGTTCAAAGAATGTCGCTGTCAGGGCATAGTGTACATCGCAAAACCGTTGATAATGGTAAGCTAACTGTGCAACAGCAATAGTATCTTGAGGTGTTTGGATGACCAATAAGGCGTCTATAATTAGCCGTACCGCCTCTGACGCTGCTAATTCAAAAGCCTCGTTGGATAGTATGGTCAAATATGGACGGTCGGAGGCTGTTAACTCCGGATGTTCTTGCTTATAAGCTTCAAAAGCGCCGGCAAGCTTGGATATGTGCATGTTGTTACGCACTAATATCATAATATCGGAAGCGTTAATACCTGCCGCTTTCAAGCGGAGTACATGTTCAATAATGGCAGCCGTTTGACCACTTTTGCGACCGTTTTTATCCACCCATTGCACCTCTACAAAACCGCTATCTTCCTTGTGTTTGTCAACCGATTGATTGACTGTAGAATAGGCTGTTTGTAGTACTTCTTGCAGCTCAGGACGTTGTGCTTGCAGACGTTGCTCAAATTCAGTGGTCAAAAGGGGTATCAATGCCGAAAAAAGGCGATTGTTAAAATTCACAATAACACCATCGGTACGGCGGTTTTGTACTAAAGATTGCACCGCTACATTACCTGCGGGAAACATGGTTTCTATTTTGTTCAGTGTCTCCCAATTACTGTTACGGAAGCGATAGATAGCTTGTTTAACATCGCCAACAATGAGATTGGACGTCGCTTTAGCGATATTTTCCTCTAACAGCAGTTTAAAATTACTCCACTGCATATCGGAGGTATCTTGAAACTCGTCAATCAGGATATGATGCAGTTGTGAGCCAATTTTTTCGTAGATAAACGGCGTATCGTTTGTTTCAATCATGCGGTGGATAAGCACGTCGGTATCTGCCAATAACATTCGGTTCTGTTCATGATTTGTGCGCTGCATCTGTTCCAGAATTTCAGCTAACAGCGCCATAGTACGAATGTTTCTAAGCAAGAGGTCATACGAATTGAAGTTGGTTTTATTATCGTCGGCTTGCGAAGCTTGTTTGCCCTGTTTAAGCATTTGAATATACGTTTCTACGCTATTTTTATCTTCAAAAAAAGGTATAATCCGGTCGCGTTTGGCAAGAAAAATCTCATTGATCACAAGATTGGCAGTACTTTTAATTTCGTCTTCAAAGCGTGCTATTTTTTGTTCATCGGCAAACTTATCATTAAACCATCGTGAGAGCCAATCTAAGCTTTCTGATTGTTCGGTCAGTTGCTTTAAAAAGTCGGTAATAGCTTGTTCAATAGCTTTGCGATAGTCAATTTCGAGATTAAAAAACGAGCCAATACCCAGTTCTTTAGCCATATTTCGCAATACACGCTGATAGAAACTACCGATAGTTTCGACATAAAAACGATTGTAATCATATATCAGTTCGTTTAAAGCCTCTTTGGCTTTTTGTCGAATGACCGATTCTTCCGGATGCACAATGGTGTAACCATTGTAAATGCCTTCATTGAGTATCTCATTCAGATAGCTATCGGAGTGTTTGCAATGGTATGCCATGCCGTACAATTCGCTGAGGATGCGCTGCTTCATCTCATTGGTCGCTTTATTGGTGAATGATACCGCTAAGATGTGTCTATGCGCATGCGGTTTCGACAACAACAGCTTAATGTACTCAATGGTCAAGCGGAATGTTTTTCCTGATCCTGCGGAGGC
This sequence comes from Bacteroidia bacterium, assembly GCA_025999775.1. GTDB lineage: Bacteria > Bacteroidota > Bacteroidia > Bacteroidales > P3 > BNXT01. Next base: position 6,815 of record BNXT01000073.1, read on the forward strand.
TTTGTAAACTTGAATAGGTGCAATCATGTTGCGAAGGTACAAAATATTTCCAAATTAGCTGCGTGCAGCGTGCGGATGAAGGGACTCGAACCCATACGCCTTTCGGCACCAGATCCTAAGTCTGGCACGGCTACCAATTACGCCACATCCGCAATAAGGGTGCAAAGATACAAAAAAAAAGAATTTATAAGCGTTGTTGATGAAAAAATCACTTTTATTG
>BNXT01000074.1 GCA_025999775.1 Bacteroidia bacterium
TTGGAAAAGTACAAAATGCTATTATGCGTATGATCGGGTTGTAAGTTTCATCAAAATATTCGTGTATCCAGCGATACCGTCGGCAATTTCCTGTACATAAATAAATTCATCCGCGCTATGCGAACGTTCCGAATTGCCCGGTCCGATCTTGATAGCCGGACAGGAAAGTCGCATCCAGTCTGACGTGGTCGGTGAGATATAGGTTTCCATACCCAATGCTTGCACACACTGTATCAACGTATGATTGGACGGCGTAAACGAACATTCATTCTTCAACGAACGGGCTTTAAGCTCGCTCTTTACCCCTCTTTGCAATATCTCTACAATCTCTTGATTCGTATAGTATTCATTCGGACGAATATCAACAACAAACGAACACCTATCGGGAATCACATTGTGCTGCCACCCGCCTTGTATGACCGTTACATTTTTATTGACTTTCCCCATCAAAGGTGAAACTTTATCAAACTCAAAATTTTGAATATACAAAATATCTTCAATAGCATGAAAAATAGCATTGTCGCCCTCATTACGTGCAGCATGTCCAACCTCGCCGTGCGCCATGCCGTCCACTACTAAAAGTCCCCGCTCACCGATCGCTACTTTCATCAGTGTAGGCTCGCCAATCAAAGCCATATCTATCGAATCTACTTGCTCCAAAGCTAAACCCAAACCCTTGCTACCGGAGTTTTCCTCTTCACTACTGAGAATCAGCAAGAGGTTATAGGGCAATTCCACCTCATACAAGTTAATAAACGTTTGAATGAACGATACTAACGCTCCACCCGCGTCATTACTACCTAAACCATAGAGTTTGCCATCTTTTTCAAACGGTTTAAACGGGTCAAACGAATAGCTTTCCGAGGCTTTTACCGTATCAATATGGGAATTGATAAGCACCGTCTTTTGCCCTTTTTTATTGTGCTTAGCATACGCGCAAACATTATTCCCTACCCGAAAAGCGGCAATACCTTTAGAACGAAGGTACTGCTCCAAAAAATCGGAAGCGTTATCTTCCGAGCCGGAATAAGCACAGATAGACAATTTTTGCTTCAATAGTTCTACTGTTTCACGATGATCAAAGTTTGGCATACAAGCTATGTTTTTAGTAACGTACCGATAGCCTTCTCTAAGAGATGGTTAGCATGTTTAATATGAACCTCACGCACTCCTTTTTCGAGCGCCAGAAACGCATTATCTAACTTAGGTATCATCCCTTTGTTGATAATGTGTTGGTCTTTCAACTGTTTATAGTGCGTAGGCGTAAGGATAGAAATCACGGATGCGTCGTCGTTCATATCCATAAGCACGCCATTTTTCTCAAAACAATAGACCAACGAAGTTGGCGCTGATTGTGCTAAAGCCACCGCTATAGCGGATGCCATCGTATCGGCATTGGTATTGAGCAGTCCCCCTTGCGTATTATGCGAAATCGCACACATCACTGGACATAATCCTTGTTCAAATAGGGTATGTAAAAACTTCGTATTGATGCGTTCCACCTCTACATCGCCGACATAGCCGAAATCGACGGGGTTTGGAGCGCGTTTCGTAGCCGGCACGATATTGGCATCCACACCGGATAAGCCGACCGCTGGACAGCCTGCCTCATTCAGTTGTGCCGTAATGGTTTTATTAAGCCAGCCGGCATACACCATCGTACACATTTTCAATGTTTCTAAATCCGTAATGCGCCGTCCTTCGTGCATCTGCACAGGAATACCCGCTTTATCAAGCATTTCATTAGCTAATACGCCACCGCCATGTACCAAGAGCTTATACCCTTCAATCCTAACAAACTTTTGGATGAGCTGTGCTAATGCTTCTTGTTTATCAATAACGTTACCGCCGATTTTTATAACCGTGATGGATTGCATATTACAGGGTTCTCAAGATTTCGCGAATGACCATCTGTGCGGATACCACACGATTGGCGGCTTCCGGAATGACAATCGAAGTCGGCGCTTCGATCACATCATCGGTAACAATCATATTTCGACGCACCGGCAGACAATGCATAAAATAAGCGTTGTTCGTCATCGCCATCTTACGCGTATCGACAGTCCACTTACGGTCTTTGTTAATGACCTGTCCATAGTTCTTTTCGGCATACACCGACCAGTTTTTAGCATACACAAAGTCTGCGCCTTGATATGCTTTTTCGACATCATACTCCACTTTAGCGTTCTGCACAAATTGCGGGTCTAATTCATAGCCTTCGGGATGTGCAATCACCAACTCATAGTCTGTTGCATTGATCCACTCTGCAAACGAATTAGGCACCGCTTGTGGTAAGGCATTAGGATGCGGCGCCCAGGTCATCAACACTTTAGGTTTCGCTGTTTTTTTATACTCCTCAATTGTTATGAGATCCGCAAAACTTTGTAATGGATGACGCGTAGCGGCTTCCATCGAAAAAACAGGCTTCCCTGAATACTCAATGAACTGATTAAGTATCACTTCGTTATAGTCATACGCGCGGTCTTTCAGTCCGGCAAAGGCTCTAACACCAATCATATCGCAGTAGCTCCCCATCACAGGAATAGCTTCAAGAATATGCTCCGATTTGTCGCCATCCATAATCACGCCACGTTCGGTCTCCAACTTCCATGCACCCTGATTGATGTCCAACACAATGACATTCATCCCCAAGTTCATGGCGGCTTTTTGTGTACTCAACCGTGTTCTAAGGCTGGCATTGAAGAACACCATCAACAAAGTCTTATTTTTACCCAATTGCTGATCGGCGTAGGGATTGGCTTTGACTTCTTTCGCTAAGTCTAACGCAGTTTTCAGCGGTAAAACGTCTTTGACAGATAAAAAATTTTTCATGATATAGATTCGTTTTTTTCATTAAACAAGATTGAACCGACACTATCTTATTACATCGATCACCTTTTGCAGTTCCGCTTTGGTTATCGTTAATGGAGGAAGCAATCGGATGACATTAGCGCCTGAAGACCCTACAAAAATACGATGTTTGCTCAGTAAGTCGGCACGCAGATTTGCACATTCCGGTTTCAATTCAATACCAACCATCAACCCTCGTCCACGCAGTTCTTTAATAGCCGATGCGTTTTTTAAACTTTCAAATACAAACTCGCCCAAGATTTTGGCTTGCTGCACAAGATTTTGTTTCTTAATAACCTCCAATACCGTGATAGCGGCGACACAAGCAAGATGGTTAGCGCCAAACGTCGTTCCAAGCATCCCTTTTTGCGCCGCAATAGTCGGCGATATAAGTACGCCACCAATAGGAAATCCATTCCCCATACCTTTAGCGACGGTGATCACATCCGGCTCAATATCGGCATACTGGTGTGCAAAGAATTTGCCTGTACGACCATAACCGCTTTGTATCTCATCCAAAATCAATATCGCGCCGTATTGGGTACATAATGCCCGCAACGATTTAAGAAACGCATCGCTCGGCATGACAATGCCCGCAACGCCCTGAATACCTTCGATAATCACGCCGGCATAGTCCCCCGATTGCAATTCTTGTTCCACCACGGATAGGTCATTTAATGGAACAATCGTTACATTATTCGTTTGATTAAACGGCGCCCTAATTTTAGGGTTATCGGTTACTGCGACGGCGCCCGATGTTCGTCCGTGAAAAGCGCCCTTAAACGCCATTATCTTCCGTTTATTTGTATGAAAAGACGCTAATTTCATGGCGTTCTCATTAGCTTCAGCGCCCGAATTGCACAAAAACAAGCTATACGCAGGATAACCACTTACTTCACCCAGTTTCTCCGATAAAGTATCACGTAAACTACTCAATACCGCATTGGAATAAAATCCAATCTGCCCTAACTGCTGTGTCAGCGCTGCGACATAATCGGGATGCGCATGTCCAATAGAAATGACTGCGTGCCCACCGTACAAATCCAAGTATTCGTCTCCGTTATTGTCCCATAGTTTACAACCTAAACCCTTCACGGGTTCAATATTCCATTGATTATAGACATCAAAAAGTTTCATAGTGTTATAGGTATTAAAATGCAATATTTTTCAAGCGTAATCCGCAATCTTCCGGCAATCCGAACATCAGGTTCATATTCTGAACAGCCTGTCCGGAAGCGCCTTTGAGAAGATTATCCAAAACAGAGGTAATGTGTATATAGCCGTTACTAAAATGCAAGTTTATCAAGGTTTTATTAGTATTAATCACCTCTTTCAAACTAATCGTATGTTCGGCAAAATGCACAAATAAAGTATCTTTGTAAAAATTCTTGTACACTGTTACAATTTGTTCTTCAGTAACAGTATCCGGCATTTTGACTAACATCGCTGCGAAGATACCTCGTGGGAAGTCGCCACGCATGGGTATCATGTTGATAACCGGCGATAGACCACTTGACAAACAAGCCAAGGTCTTACCGATTTCTGCCAAGTGTTGGTGCTGAAATGGCTTGTAAATAGAGATATTAGACGATCGATAGCTAAACTGCGACGTCTCCGTCAATTGCTTACCTGCTCCTGTAGAGCCTGTTAGCGCATGAATATGCACATCGTGAGTAAGCCATTTCTGTGCAGCTAAGGGCGCTAGTCCAAGAATAATTGTCGTCGCAAAACAGCCCGGATTAGCAAGGTATTGCGTTTGTCGAATATCTTTCTCAAACAACTCCGAAACGCCGTAAACAAAGCGTTTGTCCTCAAACGTATCGTCCGTCCGAAAATCATTGCCCAAATCAATAACCTTACAATGTGCGGGGATGGGATTAGTGGTCAAAAATTCTCTCGAGAGCCCATGTCCCAAACAAAGAAAAAGCACGTCCGGCGCCCCTATTTGATCCGTAAACGTCAGGTTGCTTTCGCCGTACAAGTCTTTATGTATCGACCAAACCGGCTTACCGGAGAGACTTGTTGTGAGTAAAGACATAAGTTTTGCCTCAGGGTGATTAAGCAAAATACGAATCAATTCCCCACCGGTATAGCCGGTGGCTCCTGCTATTGCAACTTTAATCTTCTTCATGTACGGCATAATAGATTTTCAAAGGCGTAGATAGCACTTTCGTAAAGCCTATCACATCTTGACCGGTAAACGATTTGTTCATTTCCCCGTAGGCTCCAAACTTAGCATTCATCAAATCGTAATCGGATTGGCAACCCAAAACATTAAAATGATAGGGCAGTAACTCAACTTCCACCGTACCGGTAACGTATTTCTGCGTATCTTCCAAAAAATGTTCAATATTGCGTGCCAACGGGTCTAAATACTGGGCTTCGTGCATAAGTTGCCCATACCATACAGAAAGTTGGTCTTTCCAGTAAAGTTGCCCCTTAGTGAGCGTATGTTTTTCTAAGAGATGGTGTGCTTTGATGAGTATCATGGATGCGGCAGCCTCAAATGCCACACGTCCTTTCAAGCCAATGATCGTATCGCCCACATGGGTATCACGTCCAATAGCATAGCGTGAGGCTATCGTATTGAGTTGACGTATCAGTTCTACCGGTTCTATGTTTTTGCCGTTCAGAGCTACCGGTTCGCCTTGAGCAAATTGTATCTCGATTTTTTCTGAAGTCTGTTTCGTAACTTGCGACGGATAGGCTTCTTCGGGTAGGTACGTATTCGATTGCAAGGTTTCAACACCACCTACAGACGTGCCCCATAACCCTTGATTGATAGAGTATTTTGCCTTGTTCCATGAAAGATTGCAGCCATTTTTTGCTAAATAATCAATCTCTTGTTGGCGACTTAACTGTAGTTCTCGAATAGGAGCAATAACCTTGATATTCGGCGCCATAACCTCAAAGACGAGGTCAAATCGTACTTGGTCGTTACCAGCCCCTGTGCTACCGTGAGCGACAAAATCCGCATTCAACGACTTTGCGTGACGCAGTACCGCCAATGCTTGGAACGCCCGTTCAGAACTGACGGAAAGCGGATAGGTGGAATTTTTTAAGACATTGCCAAAAATCAGGTATTTGATACCCTTTTGGTAATACTCCTCCGAAACATCCAAGGAGGTATGCGATGTAGCGCCTAACGATAGCGCACGTTCACGAATAGCTTCCTCTTCATTGGCTGGAAAGCCACCAGTATTAACCAAAACCGTGTGTACCTCCATTTTTTTCTCAATACGAAGATAGGGCACGCAAAAAGACGTATCTAAACCGCCACTAAAGGCTAAAACAACTTTTTCCATTGTGTTTTTAAATTACGTGTTACCAAATTCTGTAATAAATTGCTATCTTTGGTTTTATTGTTAATAACTTTGATTCGCGTCCCTATACGCGTAAAGCGAATAATTCTTTTCGGTTTATACCTTGGGTCAAACAAAAGCGCCGTACACAAGCACATTTTTCGATTATTACGTTCCAAAATATCGTAGTTGCAACATCCTTGACAGCCATCCCAAAAATCTTTATCAGATGTCAATTCAGAGAACGTTACAGGACGAAACCCTAATTCATAGTTAATCTTCATTACGGCATGTCCTGTTGTAATGCTGAAAATCTTCGCTTCCGGAAAAAGTTTTCGTGATAGCTTGAAGATTTTGCGTTTGATTCTTCGTGCCACGCCGCTTTTACGATAGGCATGCGCTACAATCAAGCCGGAATTAGCCACGAATTGCTTTTGCTCCCATGTCTCAATGTAGGCAAACCCAGCTATTTTATCGCCATCCAAAGCAACAATAGCTTTACCTGCCAACATTTTTTCCTTAATGTAATCCGGCGATCGCTTGGCAATACCGGTGCCGCGCTCTTGCGCAGATACATAAACCAACTCGCAGATTTCCTCTGCATACTTAACATGCTCACCGGTAGCCCGATAAACCTTTACAGTGTCTTTAGTTGAAAACATTCTCATCGTCTTGCTTGCAAAAATTCGACAAAGTTACACATTTTTTTTTAATTATGGTTATACTTTTTCATATTTTGGTTAATAACCGAAAAATTTAATGCGCTATAGAATTTTTTCTACTATGGTCTTAACACATTTTTATTGTTCATTTTCTTTTGTCGCAATAGCCTTTTTATTCTTACTTTTCCTTTTGTCT
>BNXT01000075.1 GCA_025999775.1 Bacteroidia bacterium
TCTTTTATATATTTTTGTTACATTACATTACAAAAATCGTGAATTTTTGTAGCTCTTTGGCAGTCTATCAACACTCAAATTGAAGTTATATTTGACAAAAACTTCAAAGCCCCCTCCTATTTTACTACTCCGAATCATACTTGACACCGCCAAATCGTAAGCAATACCCACTTGTACCTGCTTGATGAACGCTCCGCCAAGTATTGCTAAATCAGATTTCCAACGATAGCTAAGCCCTCCCCAATACGTCTTGTTGTATAAACCAATGAGCGATAAATCTATCTGCGTAGAAACAAAATCTGTCTTTATCAATGTGGACGGCACAAAGTCCATGTTCGGCAACATATCTACATTCAAACGATAGTTACCCGTAATATTAAGGCATCGTTTCGTTTGATATGCTAAATTATCACTCTGTGCCTCATTCAAGTCGCCCATTGACAAGCCTACCTCGTAACGATCCGGTATTTTATAATAAACGCCTGCTGCCAACGCAAATAACATGTCCGAAACATCTTCTTTATTGGTCAGAACCGGATCCGGTCCTTCGGTGGGCGGTTTAGCGTCCGTTAATTTAAGTCTGTTATCGCGCAAACCCGCTTGCAATCCAACACCTAAGGTTCCTTCCCCTATAGAGAATTGATAGCTATATGCAAGATTAACATTTGTATTATTAAAGAATCCTATCCTATCGCTGGTCAATGTTACACCTATACCGCTATTTATCATAGCAATCGGTGCAGAAACAGACACGCCCGTAGTTTGAGGAGCGCCATCCAAACCGTACCACTGTTGACGGTGTATTAAAGTAGCATCTATCGCATTTTGAAAGCCGGCATACGCAGGATTAAACAACATCGTCGTGAACATGTAATGCGAAAACTGCGGTTGTTGCTGTGCATAAACAACCGGAAGCCCTACAAACAGAGAGGCTACAAACGTTATATGTCGAGTTTTCAAAATCATTTTCACTTTTCTTCAAGGTCAACTGAACTACAAAGGTACAAATTTTTTTGAAATTAACATTTTTTTGTTGAAAAAAATTTTACTACCTTTGTACTCCGCATAAAAATTTACATTAAAATATCTAAAAAATCCCACAAAAATGACTGATTACAACATTAAATTTAAAGTTGCCGACCTTGGACTAGCAGACTTTGGACGTAAAGAAATTACGATTGCCGAGAAAGAAATGCCGGGATTGATGGCATTACGTACAAAATACGGTAAAGAAAAACCCTTACAGGGGGTTCGGATTATGGGTTCGTTACACATGACCATTCAAACGGCGGTCCTCATTGAGACCTTGGTGGACTTGGGCGCTAATGTACGTTGGTGCAGTTGCAATATCTTTTCAACGCAGGATCATGCTGCCGCTGCAATAGCAAAAGCCGGTGTTCCTGTGTTTGCATGGAAAGGGGAAACCTTAGAAGAATATTGGTGGTGTACCAATCAAGCTTTGGCTTTTCCAAACGGAGAGGGTCCACAGTTGATCGTGGACGACGGCGGCGACGCTACCCTATTCATTCATAAAGGATATGCTGCCGAAAATGATGCCTCCGTATTGAATCATCAACCCGATAATGTTGAAGAGGGAATCATTCTCAACACTTTGAAACTTATTCTCAAAGAAGATGCCCAACGTTGGCATCGCACCGTAGCACAATGGAAAGGAGTGTCTGAAGAAACGACTACCGGCGTTCACCGTTTATATCAAATGTTGGAACGTAAAGAACTATTAGTACCGGCGATCAATGTTAATGATTCCGTCACAAAATCAAAGTTCGATAATCTCTATGGCTGTCGGGAATCTTTGGCTGATGGCATCAAACGCGCTACCGATGTGATGATTGCGGGGAAAGTCGTTGTAGTATTAGGTTATGGCGATGTCGGCAAAGGGTGTGCACGCTCTATGCGTGGTTATGGCGCTCGCGTTATCGTAACCGAAATAGACCCTATATGTGCGCTACAAGCCGCTATGGAAGGCTTTGAAGTAGCACGTATGGAAGATACGTTGGAGGAAGGTAACATCTTCGTTACCACCACCGGTAACCGTGACGTGGTATGTATTGAACATATCGCAAAAATGAAAGACCAAGCTATCATTTGTAATATTGGACACTTTGACAATGAAATACAAGTTGACAAGTTAGTTTCCTATCCGGGTATCAAACACCTCAATATCAAGCCACAGGTTGATCAATACACATTTCCCGATGGGCACAGTGTATTTCTCTTAGCCGAAGGGCGTTTGGTGAACTTAGGGTGTGCCACAGGGCATCCGTCGTTTGTGATGAGTAATTCGTTTACGAACCAGACCTTAGCGCAATTAGACCTTTGGAAAAATCACTATGACATCGGCGTTTATCGCTTACCTAAATACTTAGACGAAGAGGTTGCCCGATTGCATTTGGAACGTATCGGCGTGAAATTATCGCAATTGACACCGGATCAAGCCGCCTACCTTGGCGTAGCTATTGAAGGTCCCTACAAAGCCGACCATTACCGGTACTAATTTCATTGATTCAGGCGGTACATTGTACAAATAGTACTCATTGTTTTACAAATTTGGTAGAGCTGCTCTGTCCATTTATCGAAATTTTGAGAATATATACGCCTTGCATTAAATTGTGAATATCAATGCTTTGAGAGGCGGTTTGTATCCGTTGCGAAATCCGGACATGTCCTAAAATATCCATGATTTCACACAGAGCGCCAATCTGATTTTCAACGATAATCTGCGTGTAGGCAGGGTTTGGATGTATATCAAGCATCATCGGCGGCGTAATTAAACATATAGCGCTTGGGTCGGATTGTTTTCCGTAATATAAATGTAAGCCGCCGGCATGGTTACCCACTACCAAATCCGGGATGCCATCTTGGTTGAAATCAGCCACTGCGGGCGAAGACCATTGTCCATTGTAGAGTTCTTGACCGTCGTCAAGCTCTACAAACCCCCTATCCTCAAAGCTTGCAGAAATATCCGAGACCCCGTAAACACTGATTCTCCCGTCTTCACGACCGCAATATAGCCATAATTGTTGGGTTGTATCTTTGAAGAAATAGGGCTTGCTGTATCCAAAAGTTGACACTTCCCTATTCACTGCATCCACACCCCCTAAGCTATCGGTAATGAGCGTAAATACAGGATTTTCCGGTGTACCGGTATTCTGAAAATAGTTCACATTGCCCTTGTAATATACTTTGCCTTGTTCGTTTGTCCATATCGTGCGTTGTTCGCCGAGAACCAAGTCCAACAATCCGTCATTATTGAGGTCAACCAATTGGGGCGCAATAAACAAGCCCATAAATTCGTTTAGAATGTTGCTCTGCACTAATTGAAATGTAGTTGTGTCGTTAGTAGTTGTACTTTGTTCGTACCATAGCAGTTCGCCGGACTCGGTACCTAAAAGTAAATCCAATTGCGGATTATTATTCAGGTTGCCTACTGTCGGACAAAGTGCGGTTTTGAGTGGCGGCGGGTCTAAGCGAATCGGTTGCAAGCGAAACGACGGTTGTGTTGCGGTACCGATATTTCGTAATTCGTGCAATGTTGCTAATGAAACGGATTCCCACGATCCATTACTAAATTGTACCGTATCCGTAATGCCATAATTACCCACAATAATATCCAATAGTCCGTCTTTATTGAGGTCGCCGATAGTTGGATACGCGCCTATACCAAAATCCAGCATATTATCCTGTAGAAAGGATTGCGAAATTAATTGATAGTCCGGTATTGCCGCTGTTCCCATATTTTTGTAAACCCAGTTACTATAGGGCGCTTGCGTAGAGAATGGCGCGGCATTAAAAGGGGAGAACACTAATTCCGGTACATTATCGCCATCCACGTCGAGGGGATAGACGGCAGGGCTATTGAGAAGGTTCACCGGCACGCTATTATGAGGGAAAGCCGTATCCATACTGACCATTCGAGCATCTTCGCCGGTACCGCCATTATACAAAGCCACTATGTTAGGGTAGCCGAAATCGCCCAATAACAGATCCGGCAAGTCATCCCCATTCAAATGGGCAATAAACACTGATGATCCGGTGTGTTTAGAGGGTGTTGCCGGCTGTTGTTTACTGCTGGCTACGGAGCTACCACACGTATTAAGCGTCAACCCATTAGAGGATTCGTCCTCCCGAAAGCAGCCCCAATTCGTATTGGCAATAACAAAATCCAGACTATCTAATGAGCCATAGCGTTCTTTAGCCCAGTTTTTATAGAAATACAGCGTATTACCGGCAGAGGGTACCCAGAACGTTACTATATCCAAATCACCATCGCCGTCCACATCGTAGATAGCAGGGTAGTTTACCGAAGAGCAGTATAAAGTTTCGTAAGTGTCAAAGAGCTTGGCGGTAATACGTTTGGTATGCAGCACAAAGCGGACTGTAGTTGCTGTAGAGACGTTTTGATAGAGGGTCATGCCAGCAACGCCATCAAACGTAAAAATGTCGGCTTTCCCATCGCCATTAAAATCCTGCGTAATAAACCAACTGTTAATTGTCGGCAAATCGCTCTCATAGCGTGCTTCGTAGCGGTAATGCGGTATTACATTCTCATTCGTGCGTATAAACGTAAGCGGTTTTTGTCGGTGTTGGTCGTAAACAATCAGATCCTTGATGCCGTCCATATTGAGGTCTATCTCTCCAAATAGGCAGGCATTCAGTCCGCCTGTCCATGGTTGATTAAAGCCTTCTACGGGTATCGTATCTGCCAATTGATATACAAAAGGGCGCCCTGATTGTGCGTTTAAAACCTGCCCACATAGATAAGCCATGTTGATAGCAATTCCTATTCTGAAAATTAGGGATCGTATCGTCATTGTTCACTATTTTGATTAACTTTGTTTAAGACCACGAAAAACGTAGTACCTTCAGGTGATGTTTCAAAGTATATTTGACCGCCATCCGCAGTAATTAAGTTTCTGCAAATCGCCAAACCAAGCCCCATTCCGGATGTTTTTGTTGTAAAATTCGGTTCAAAAATTGAGTTTTGAATATCTTGCGGGATACCCATACCATTGTCTTTAATGCTGACGGTAACCGTTTGCTGGTCTTCTTGAATCTGAACGTGTATATGTCCGTCGTCTTTATATTCGACAGCTTGTAGCGCGTTTTTGATGAGATTGATGAAGACCCTAAGCAGATTGGTGGCATTAGAGTAAATCTCGTAATTATCAACCGGCTGTTCTACGGTAATAATGCCTTTGGAATTAAGCATATCTACGGCGTTGACTAAGGTTTCCGTCAGATTGGTGGGTTCGGGTACGTAAGATTTTCCGGAGGCAAAATCACGAAATTCGGAAGCCACTGTTGATAGCATGTCAATTTGTTGAATCATCAGTTCTGAGAAGCGTTTGAGGTACTTATCAAAGCCATCCTTATGGTCGTTCCATGCACGAGACAGTTGCTGTACGCTCAATTTCATCGGCGTGAGCGGGTTCTTAATCTCGTGAGCAATTTGTCTTGACATCTCTGTCCATGCGCTGTAGCGTTCTATTTTGGCTAACCGTTGGGCGCTTTCTTCAAGTTCATCAATAACCTGATTGTAGGTTTCTACCAAAGCGCCTATTTCGTCATGCCGTTTAGCAACAGCTATTTTCTGGTTTTTTTGCTCTAAACGAAATCGACTTAGATGCTCGTTTATCAAATGAATAGGCATGGTTAAATTATTGACTAACAAAGAAATAATGACAAACGTAATCAAGATGAAGATGACATACAAATTGATTAGCGATACGATAAACATGGATATTTGTTGATCAAAGTTTACTTGTTGGTTGAAATACGTTACGCTCAAATAGCCCAATATCTCATCATTGTAGTTACGCAAAGGGTAATAGATGATATAAAATTTTTGCCCCATCTGATAGGCGTTATGCACTATAAAATTTTCGTGCAGACTGTGTAAACGTTCATAAATTGAGGAGTCGAGAACAGTTACAAGGTCGGATTTATTATCATAGTCATCGTTCGAACTAACCATTAACAAACCATTCTCATCAAACAAATGGATATCCATAAAAAACATATCTGCAAAGTTCGATAAACTTTTTTTCAGATGGCTGTTTTGTGCAATAGAGGCGGGCGTTTCATTGGCAAATTGTTGCTCCATTCCAAGCAATAACGAATAGGATTTTTCTTTGATATAATCAATATTTTTTAACTGATTTAAGTCTCGAATAAAAACAAATGAAGCCAGTCCTGACACCATAAAAACGACAATAACTGAACCAAAAAATATAATTTGTAACCGCGTGGAAAAACTTTTAACTAAATTACGAATAGGATTAAAGACAAGCGCTATGATTATAAATGCCAAGAAAAAATTAAACAGAAAAAACTCTGCAAAGGTCGAAAATCGGTTAGCCAAGGTTGCTTCTGGCTGACTAATCACGATTTCATATTGTCCTTTTATTGCATGGAAATGACTATATCCATTAAAGTTTTCGTAGTGTGTAGTGTTTTCTTTGAAATGATTTGAGAGTTTGAGCGGATAAACAAAGATGCCATTCTGCTGCACCAAATCGCCATCATGGTAGCGTGCCACAGAATAGTAATTATGCTGTATGGTGTATGCTATCGAAGCATCCGCATCATTGGTAAACAATTCGATATATCCGTACAGATTATTTCCAAAATCCGTAATCATCAAATAATTCAACACATCAATATTTTTGCGGATTTGAAATAGATTATCGTAATAGGTATTAGTCCCAAATTGTGCAATTTTTTGTTCGAAAAAATCTTGACAATTTACTATTTCTTCGTTATTGATGTTCAATTTATCACCGCGTTTGCATAGCGTAACCTGAATTTTAAACGTTGAGTCAAATACCTGCATAGCACGAAACTTTATCGTGTCTATCAAGCTTTGTTCATTGTGTTGGTTGGTGTTAACGGTAGCACGTATAGCGGAATCGGTAATGAGATATTGGTGAATTTCATGAAGTTTATGTTCGT
>BNXT01000076.1 GCA_025999775.1 Bacteroidia bacterium
ACTATCAAACAATTAGATTTAGATGTCTTGATTAATAATGCTTATGCCTATACACCTTTTGCTCATTTTCAAAAAACAGCATCGGATAAATTTTTGACTTCATTTCAGAATAATATTCTTCCGACCATTGAAATCACCCAAGCGACTATTGACGATTTTCGTAAAAAGAAGCAAGGGAAGATAATTACCGTTTTAACTTCGCATTTACTGAATGTGCCCCCGACCGGCTCTGCCATTTATGTGGCAAATAAAGCCTATTTGGAAAAATTGACCAAGGTTTGGGCATCAGAAAATGCAAAATACAATATTTCGTCCAATTCCGTATCGCCGTCTTTTATGCAAACAGCCCTCACTTCTGATACGGATGAGCGTGTCATTGAGCAGATGATCAATGAGCATCCGTTGAAACGATTGCTAACTGTCGAAGAAGTGGCAGAAACCGTTTTGTTTTTAACGAAAGCATCCCCACACTTGAATGGGGTGGATATTGTTATGAATGCAGCAATGAATATAAAATAATATGATTTTAAACTCACAAATTTTTACTACCTTTGCACTATTATGAACAGAAAAAAAATCGTACAATTGTTGAGTAATACATTGCATAGGAATATTCCCAATGCAACGGTTATCTTGTATGGTAGTGAAGCCAGAGGCGATGCTCATGCAGACAGTGATATTGATTTGCTGATTTTGGTGGATAAGGACACTATCTCACCGCAGGAACGCAGAGATATAACCTATCCGTTGTATGATGTAGAATTGGAAACGGGAGTAATTATCAGTCCAAAAGTGTTTTCTAAACGACTTTGGGACGATAAATTTTCTATTACCCCCTTTTACCACAATGTAATGAAGGAGGGGATTGTGCTATGATTGACCATGAAACAAGAAAAGCCATTGTCACTTATCGCTTAGAGAACGCACATAAAACACTAAACAAATAATATGATTTTCAACTCTATCGAATTTGTAATTTTCATTTATTTTAAATTCTAACAGATGAAACCTCAAACAAAGATTGGTAAGCGCGATAATGGTACGGCAAGGACAAGACAAGACAGAACTATGCGCTCCAACACAACACCTTCCGTACAAAACGTTAAGCGTTCCGAGAAAAAGTGGTTACGCTTTTCTCTAAAAGGCGTGGCGCTTTTGGGCGCTGTGGTAGCTACGGTGTTATTTACCGACAGCAAAGAATGGTTCGTGGGCGATATGAGTAATAATCACGCCGGACGCAAGTGGCAGTCGTTTTACCGACTTACCCGCAATCACAACTTTGACATTGTCGTGTTTGGCAATTCCCGCGCCTCAGCAGGGATAGAACCTTACATACTGTCATCGGCATTGGGGGTGAACACTTTCGTGTTTGGTACGCCGGGTGGAACAATGTCTGAAGCGTACTGTAGTCTGACGGAAGCGCTGAGACTTACACGCCCCAAGTTGGTCATCATGGATACTCACCCGTTCTACATAGGTGGCATGGAAGGTAGTAGCATCCAAAGTTTTGAGTCAAAGCAATGTTCCTTGTGGCGCAAGCTTGTAATAATGTTCTTAATGTTCCCAAACAGAGATGTGTGGCTCAAAGCATGGTCGCCTACCATCCTTAACCATTCGTTCCTGTTCAGCGACCATGATCGCATCAAATGGAATATGGAACATCCCATCAAAAATCCAATTCGTCATAAATTGGAATTGGGACGTTTTTCGCACGGTAGTGAACATCTATCGGACGAAGATGTGGCTAATTTTGAACCCTACTTAGATGGAAGTACCATCGAAGTGGAGGCGGGTAAGCGCCGGTTTCTGCGTCGCATGGCTGAAGCTTGCGCCGAGAAAAATATCCCTATTCTGTTCACATCCCTACCCTTGTACTATAAGGCTTTTTCTCATTATGACTCGCTAAAAGCGCTAATGATCAGCTGCATACAAGAAAATTGTTCGATGGCTCGTTGGAACTATATGGACTTGCAAGACCCCTACGATTCAATCCTCTTCACTCCGAAGGCATTTGACAAAGATAAATGGCACATGACCTACGAGGGTATGGTGGTGAGCACCTACAAACTTGCGAATTTTTTGGTGGAACAGGGTTATGACTTCCCCGATCGTTCAAATGAGGCGCAATGGAAGGCAGACTTCTATGACCAACCCTACTTTGCCTTCAACCAACCTGTGGATTCTTCACTGAACGGATACACTATGCTTGGGCGCAACATGATGATAAATAACCTGCCCCTTCAGGAGGTATCCTTGTTTCGTTCAGACAACAACACTCAACAGCTCATCGTTAAAGTACAGCGTGACACGGATGATCCAAATGCACCCGACGACATCACTATTCCCCTCCGCATAACTGAAAACGGCTCTACGTTCATTGTGCCGATAACGGTGTCCAAAATAAAAGAATGTTTTCCGCCACACTACGATGTGTATGCGATGTACCTAAGAGGTGATTTGAAGGTGGAACTGTACTAATTTGTAATTAATGTCTAAAATAATTCTAAAATAATGTTATTCAATTCCTTTGACTTTGCAATATTTATGACGCTTGTGTTTGTGTTGTTCTGGAGCGTGTTCGCAAAAACCGTACAGTCGCGCAACGTGTTCTTGTTGGTTATCAGCTATGCTTTTTACGCCTACGCCAATTGGAAAATTCTTCCGTTGTTGCTGGTATCTACGCTTGTGTTCTATTGGCTTGGTATCGCCATACACCGTGCTAAAAACGACAAGAAAAAAAGCCTGCTTACTACGCTCGGCATAGTCGCTGGCGTGGCAGTGTTGATGTATTTCAAATACACCAACTTTTTCATCACCTCGTTTAAAGACCTATTTGAAAGTATGGGTATGCAGGTGAACATACATTCCTTCAATATCATCGTGCCTATTGGTATCAGTTTTTACACCTTCCGACTTTTAAGTTATGTAATTGACATAAACCGTAACAAATACGAGCCAACGCAGGATATAATTGCCTTTTCTACCTACGTTGCATTTTTCCCTTGCATTCTTTCCGGTCCTATAGACCGACCTGATACGTTCATTCCTCAACTGCAAAGCAAGCGTAGCCTTGACTATTCACTACTTGTAGATGGGTTGCGGCAAATACTGTGGGGGTTTTTCAAAAAAATGGTGATTGCCGATCATTGTGCCAACATCGTGAACGCTGTGTGGGAACACCATAGTGATTGCAGTTCAGGAACCTTGATTTTGACGGCAGTACTATACGCATTCCAAATGTACGCTGATTTTTCGGGCTACACTGATATGGC
Organism: Bacteroidia bacterium; assembly: GCA_025999775.1. Classification (GTDB taxonomy): domain Bacteria; phylum Bacteroidota; class Bacteroidia; order Bacteroidales; family P3; genus BNXT01. The sequence goes on from BNXT01000076.1 coordinate 3,273, forward strand.
TATCGGCATAGCAAAAACACTTGGTTTTCGGGTAACAAAAAACTTCAATCACCCATTTTTAGCACAAAATGTAGCCGATTTTTGGCGGCGTTGGCACATCTCACTCACTTCGTGGCTTACTGACTACGTGTTTATGCCGCTCAACGTGGCATGGCGTAATTGGGGAAAGTTTGGTATGATTTTGGCTATTATTGTTGATTTTATAATTTGCGGATTATGGCATGGCGCTAATTGGACGTTCGTACTATGGGGAACGCTTCACGGATTATTGTTTATACCGCTGATTTTATCCGGTATAATGAACAAAAAGCAAAAGTTAGAGACTAATACTCTTGGTCTGCCCACGTTGAAAGTGTTTGGTAAAATGCTGCTTACTTTCGTAATCATAGCGTTGGGAATGATTATATTTCGGGCAGACAGCATTCATCAAGCTGTTGAGTATCTATCGGAGATGTGCTCGTTTGCAACCATAGAAAATGCCTACGAAGGACTAAATCAAATGGAGGTAATATTCTCTATCTGTATGGTTATAGGATTGATGCTGTACGAATTTGCTATGGAAAAGCATAGCGAATCGCTGCAAACATGGTTTGGTAACATACCCGGCATTTTTCGTTGGTTCGTATATCTGCTACTATTACTCAGTATCGTGTATCTTGGCGAATATGGCGGCGGTAACGAAAATACATTCATCTATTTTAGGTTTTAATCGAACACTCTCAATTTTATTTATTGAATGTCGTTTACCCCTAATATCTTCATATCTCTCCTTAAATTAGTAATATACACCTTGTGGTGCGGCGGAAACACATCATTGGGACTATACATCTGAATGGGAGTAGAAATAATTTGGTTTTGAAATTGAATTTGAAAAACAGGAGTGATTAAAGCCGTAAGTTCCTCTGTATCAGCGACTTTAATGATAACACGATTGTAATCATTGCTCTCCTGCACCAACAATTCTTTGACAAGAAACTTGCCCACCTGCTTGTTTTTGACAATAGAAGTATAACCTGCCGTGCCGTTCAGCAAATCCTGATTGAAAACAAAATGCGGTTGGTCTTTGAAGTCGGCAAGCCACAATGGTTCTTCGCTTCGGTTGGGCAAAGAATAATTGCGGCACAGATAGTCCGCGAGTTTGTATGCCGTGATGATCATACCCGAATTGGTCAAATGCTGATTGGCTTCATGAGTGTTTTCAAAAGCATCTTTGGTATAGCGCTCGGAATCGTAGGATGCTTGCAGGTCGTACCACTGCGTGTGCGAGTATTGCTGAAGTTCGTTTTGCAGTGTCGCTTTCCACACATCGTAATGAGCAATGTGCTCGCTGTACATTGGCACAGTGAAGAACAGCACCGGAACGCCTTTTGATTCACACAACTCCACAATTTTGCGCACGTATTTTTTGCTGTGTTCCGACTGCACATATTGCGTCCCGTCAATGGCTGCGCCCAATGTTTTATACTTGTGCAGCGTGCTGTCGTCCAAACCGTTATCCCAGCGGGCAAATCTGCCCAATTCCAATCTATTGGACGTTGGAGGCGTAGGATTTTTGACGTTGTATTCTATTTGCGCCTTGTTGGTGAGCAAAAAAGAATGATTGCGGATAGTGGTTGACCACGCACGTATCCAATCATCGCTGTAAAACAATTCGGGCATCATCCGCAGTTTGTACAACGTATTGTTGTGGGCTTCAAAACTTTGTATCCCAGACATTATTCCGTCACCTTTGGACGAATTGCCAATGCTAAATGTTTCTACAACCACCACCTTGGGTTTCAGCTTTTGCAATGCTTCGCCCAAAGTAAAATAGGCATCTGCAATCCCTGCGCCTGCATTGCCCAAAAGGAAGCAGTTGCTGCTTGTTGCCACCGAAAGCACAAACGGGTCGATGCCCGTAAAAACGTGCGAATTGCCCACTACCAACACATCTATTTGTTTGTTTTTAGTGAACTTGTAAAACCCATTCCACTTGCGGCGTGTGTGGTTGTTGCTTTGGTCAGACGTGAAATATCCTTTGTAGTCGGTAAACGCAACGGTTACTACTACTATCGCAAACATAAACAGTGTTTTGAACGCAAATACACGCCAACTGAATTGATCTTGTATCACTTGTTGCGGTTTTACAGCGCTTGTTTTTGCAACTTTGTGAGGCATATTTTTTTGTTTCATAATCTATTAAAATTGAAAATAAATAAACGCATTTTCATTATCGCCACCGTATTGACCAAAATAAACGATGCTAAGAATTAGTACAAGATAGCATAACCACCTGAAAATCAATGGAATACGAAAGAAGTTTGTCTGTATTTGTTTGTCATACCGTTTCCAAAGAATTTCTTTGACCAGCACAATAAGTATCAATGCCAATGAAAGCTTTAATTCCGCAGCATTCAGTCCAAAATTCAACAGATTTTCGGTATAAGTAAAATTCAGATTCTTGAAACAATTTAATGCTGCGTCAAAGCCAGCGGAGCGGAAGAATACAAGTGAAAGCGCCCAACAAGTAAAAATAAATACGGATTTTAACATTTGCACAATCGGTCGTTTTCCCTTGACAGCAAAGAGTATTTTGTCAAAAAAGATAAGAAATCCTGCGTTGAGCAAACCCCATATCACAAAGTTCCACGATGCGCCGTGCCACAATCCACTTACGGCAAACACTATGGCAACGTTGAGTATGGTGCGAAATTTACCTTCGCGGTTGCCGCCCAAAGGGATATATACGTAATCTTGAAACCACGACGAAAGCGAGATGTGCCAACGTTTCCAAAATTCTGTAAATGAGACGCTTAAATATGGAGCATTGAAATTGATAGATAGTTGAAATCCGAATAACTGTGCCGTACCAATGGCAATATCGGAGTATGCCGAAAAATCCAAATACAACTGCAATGCAAAAAAAGCAACGCCCAGCAGCAGTGGAACACCCGCCGCCGCAGGTATGTCTTGGAACGCAGCATCTACAAATATCGCAAGTCGGTCGGCAATCATTATTTTTTTGAAAAATCCCCACGCTATTAACAGCAAGGCATTGCGGAAAGTATTGTAGTTAGGGCGGTACAGTTTTTCAAATTGCGGCAACAAGTTTTTTGCCCGTTCAATGGGACCCGCCACCAACTGTGGGAAAAAACTCACGAAAGCAAAAAATTGCACCCAATTACGCACGGGGCTTACCTTTTCTCTATACACATCAATCGTATAACTCAAAGTTTGGAACGTATAAAAACTGATGCCCACAGGCAGTATTATGTTCAACGTGGACTGCGGCAATGATACGCCAAAGGTGGAAAAAAGCGCAACAAAACTATCTACAAAAAAGTCACAGTACTTGAAAAAGCCGAGTATGCCGATATTGGTAATGATGCTCACCAATAGCCATCGTTTTTGGCTACGTTTGTTGTCGGGGGTTGCTTCTGCTTGTTGAGGGTTCCCATTTTGATGCCAATCAGAAAATCCGTCAACGAACTGATGGCAATGAGCGACAGAAACCGCCAATCCCACCATCCATAGAAAACATAACTCATTACCAACAAAAACAAGTTACGGCGCAACGCCGATTTATTGAAAAACCCCCAGTACAAAATGAATACGAGAGGTAGAAAAACTGCAAAAGCAAACGAATTAAAAAGCATAATGTATGATGGTTTTGTTAATAAAAAAAAGCCCACGCAAGGCATAATGTTTTAAAGTCATA
>BNXT01000077.1 GCA_025999775.1 Bacteroidia bacterium
CCTTTTAGTTTTGGCAATCAGATAAGCAATGAAAATAAAGCACGGTTTAGCGACATTTTGCAAACAAACAATGCACTTTCGCTTTCGCTGTTTTACGGTTGGCAAATTGGTCACAAACCAAAATCGACTTGGTTTCTTAATCTTGGTTTGGATTTCAGTTTATATAATTACAACTATAAAGGCGAGTATTATACACAATATAGCGCCTATGATACCGACAAAGACCTTTATTCGCGAAAAATAGAAATCAGCGAATTGCAGGAATCAGCGTATAATTTCGGTATTTCTGTGCCGTTGAGTTTTCAGTATTTATGCCAACTATCAAAAAGCAAAAAGCGCCCTAATTTTCTTTTTTTTGAATTTGGTGGTTATGCCGAATATTTTGCATCTCAATGGAACAGTTTCTCTTTTTCTGCCGATTACACGGGGTTTTACAACTATTTTGGCGGCGTGGTATTTGACCATTATTACGATTACGGGCATTTTTCGTTGAGCGACAAAGATATTTCTCAAAATCTGAAAAACAAAAACAATAAGTTTGATATTGGCGCATTCGGCAAAGTCGGCTTTTGCTTTGCACTGAGCAACAACAATCTATTGAAACTTGATGTTGGCTACAAGCACGGTTTACGACCGCCGATGAAATATCAGAAAAATTTTGTACTTTCAACAGATTACAAATCTTACGGAACACTTTTGCAGTCAACAAATCAGGGCTTGCGCAATGTGTATATTGGCTTGGGGTTTGTTAGGGCGCTGGGGGAAAAAAAGAAGTAAGATTTTTAGTTGCATTATTTCAAATAAAACAGTGGAAAAAGAATTTATTAAATCTTTTAATAGATGGGCACCTCTAAAAATAACTTTTTTTTTATTTTTTAAACAAAGCCGAAGTGCTATTAAACTTTGCAGAAAAAACAATGCAAAGATACAATTTTATTTTGAAGTTTATTCAAAAAACAAACTTTATCTATCTATTTATTTATCAATATTTTACATCCTAAATTATTTTTTATTTTGCTGTTACAGTTTGAAGTTTCAGGCGGACTATTTGTTCATAACGAAACATATTGTAAAACAGATTTATTAGTCCGATACCCCCTTTTATTCGATTAAATCCAATACTGCGGCTGAAAAAATCGTGCATACTTTGAGTTACAAAACCAAAAATGTGTTCCACGCGACTGCGGGTCTTCGATTTGACACGATTGTTTGCCTTCTGTTCTTCTGTCAAAGGGCGATTGCGGTAAGCCCTTTCGCAAATAACTGCCTCAACGCCAAATCTTTCATACACTTCTGCAAGCGGTTCGCCGCCGTAAGCACTGTCGCCATAAATTTTTTGCCCCTTCTCTTTATCGCACAATAACTTTTCGGTCAGCTGACTGTCGTGAACTTCCGCACTCGTAACTTCATAAGTATCAATTAGTTTGTGTTTGCTGTCGATTTTTATGTGGTCTTTGTAACCATAAAATCTCGTGCCGCCTTTTTGTGTCCAGCGGGCATCAATATCTTTCTGACGCTTTTTGTGCGGATTGTCGTTCCAAAGTTCAGCGCCTTCGCCTGCTTTTATCTTTGCGTTTTCTTCGGGTGTGTTGCGCTGACGTGGAACTTCCACAAAACTTGCATCTATAATTTTGCCTTCATTGACAAATAAACCTATAGTATCCAGATAGTTATGAAACTGTTCAAAAAGTTTTTCTTCTAGATTGGCTTTAATAAGATTATCCTGAAAAAGCCATATTGACTTTTCGTCAGGCACTTTGTCCCCGCCCGAAAGTCCAAGAAAGTCCTTGAAACTCAAACGATCAATTATCTGATATTCCGTCTGTTGGTCGCTCAAATTATAAAAACGCTTAATCAAAATAATTTTGAACATCATTACCACATCATACGGTTTTGCACCAGCATTGCTTTTTTTGTTGTAATTGAGCAGATTTGACTCCAATTCTGGTCTAAACATCTCAAAATCAATTACTTTGTGCAATTTTTCGAGTGGATTGCCAATTCCCGACAGTTTTTCACTTGCAAAATCTTTGTCAAAAAGACCTCTTTTGCCCTGTTTTTTGTATGTACTATTCATAGCGTTTTTTATTGCAAAATTACGCATAATTATTTGAATATCAAAATATTAACACGTATTTTTAACATGTCTTTTTGCGTTTATAATTTATTGATCTGCAGAAAATTGATTTCTAGAGGTGCCCATTATTTAGAAAAGCGCAAACCGATTATACTAATTGGACTAAAGAACCGGATAGAAAAATTGCTGATTTCATTGCAAAATTGCAGGAAAATTTCTTTAAACTGACCGATGCTCTTATTGTTGCACGTACTCGAAAAATGATAGAGAGCGAATTTGGCGAAATGAATTTTCCGAAAAAAGAAAAACCTGATAATGAATATATTACCCCTTCAAATATTGGGAAGTTAAAAACGTTTGACGATATTTTGGATGCGATTAAGGTAAATATGACGGCTTATCGCCCTTCGGCATATATCAGGGAAAGGAAAAAAGAAACAGATATTTTGAAAGACGAAGTAGCACGTGAAGGTTTCCTGGTTAAAATGATGTACATTTTGCTCATCAAACGGTTGGAATCAAGTTGGTATTCCTTCAAACTTACTGCTGAAAAGATTCTTGCACATCACGAAAACGCCTTGCAAAAAGTGAATCTCTTTATCGAAAACAAAGAAAATGCCTCTATTGAAGACAATATTGACGACGGCGAAATAGAAGATTTTGAGAACGATAACGATGGAATAAATATTGAGGAAATTACGCTCGGCAAAAAAAATCCTGTGAAACTGTCGGAATTATCAGCCATTAAAACCTTCCAAAGCGACTTGGAAAAAGACATTAGAAAACTGAAAAAATTGAAAGAAAATCTTGATGAATTTGAGAGAAAATTCAACGAAAAGACACTTACAGGCGACAGCATCGACCCTAAATTAAACAGTCTTTTGGAGTATGTTGCTAAAAAACAGCAAAAAACGAATAAAAAAGTATTGATTTTTACTACTTACAGCGATACCGCAGAATTTTTATACAATGAATTGTCGAAAAGAAAAGTCGGAAATGTTGCAATGCTTTCGGGCAGTACGGCAAAAACTTTTGACGGCAAAAATCAAAAATTTGAAGAAGTTTTGGAACGCTTTGCGCCATATACTAAACTATACAAAGAAAAGCAGTGGGATTTTGAAGGACATTACGAAGAATGGTTAGAATGGGCAAACAATTCTACAATCGAAAATCTAAAATCCAAAATCAATAATCCGATTGATATTCTTATCGCTACCGATTGCCTTAGCGAAGGACAAAACTTGCAGGATTGCGACCTGATTATCAACTACGACATTCATTGGAATCCGGTACGCCTCATTCAGCGCATGGGACGTATTGACCGTCTTGGCTCGCCCAATGCAACTATAAAAGGCATAAACTTCTGGCCTGCAAAAGACTTTGAAGACTATCTTAATCTTAAATCTCGTGTAGAAAGCCGAATGGCTGCCATGACTTTGGTGGGTACCGAATTAGATGATAATTTGACCCCCGAACTCCAAGAAATGATCAAAGAAAATCCGTTACTATCGGAGCAAACGCAAAGAATGCTTGCTCAACTGCAACTCACATGGGACGATGTGGAAGAAAGCGGGGAAACACTTGGATTGAACAATCTCTCATTAGAACAGTTTCGGCAGGAACTTTTAGAATTTTTCAAACAAAAAGAGCAGTTTTTCAAACAGATGCCAAACGGAATTTATACAGGCTTCAAAAAAAGCCCTCACGACAAATATGTGCAAATTCCCAACAGCGTAATTGCCGTTTTGGGTTATCCAAAACGCCCTGAGGATACAAAAGATTGGATTTATGACGAAATCCATTTATTACACCAACCAATTGAGGACAGTGGAGATGGAGCGCGCTCCGTTTCTACAATGACATTACAAAACCGCAACGACATTCTCAATTTTCTGCGCTTTCACAAATTGGAAACACGTTTTGTGCCAAAGTCTATTGACAATGGCGATGCTGATGATTTGAAACGACTTTGCGATGCACTTTCCAATTGGATTACTGCGCAAGCCGTGCCTGTTGCTGTAGGTCAGATACAAGACATTTTTACAGGAAATCTTAACCCACAAAATATTTCCCCCGAACATAAAAAATTGGAAGAAAAATTTCAAGCAGATAATTTTGATTTAATAACTTGGTTTGTAGTAACAAAATAAAAATTTTATTTTAATAATGAATCTAAACAAATTTACCTCCGACAATCTTTTTAATGCCACCACCGATTTTTTCGAGCAGTTGGACATTAAGTTAAATTCCAATACAGCGCAAGCATTGGATACCAAAGCCATTCTTGGCGATTTGTACAAAGACAAAACGCCGTTTGTAAACATTTCTGCGCTGCATTTTGCAGGTTTGATTGACGATAGTGTCTTAGATAAAAATACACTTTTCGACAGCAATGTTACACTTGAAGAGGCAGAGGCAAAATCGGGTGAAAATTATGATTCATTGATGATTTTTGCTGTTCAATTAGACAAAACACCAAACCGTACCGAAATTTCCGGAATTACGCGGGCATTCAACCGAAAATCTTTACATAAACCTGTGGCAGTGCTGTTTTATTATGATAATAAAATTTCTTTGGCATTGCCTGAACGCTTTTTATACAAGCAAACGTGGCGCGATGGCGAAAAAGTCGGCAAAATCATTATACTTCGCGATATTGACATTGAAAATACACATTCCGGACATTTGCGCATTTTGCAAGAATTGGCAAATCACAACGCACACAATTTTAATGAATTGCACGATGCGTGGCTCAAAGTTTTGGATGTAGATGTGCTCAACAAAAAATTCTTTCAGGAACTTTCTAACTGGTATTTTTGGGCACTGGACAATGTACAATTCCCTGATGACAAAGAGAAAAACACCGAAATGCGCAATGCAACGAATCTTATCCGACTTATCACCCGAATTGTATTTATCTGGTTTATCAAAGAAAAAGGACTTGTGCCTGAAAACTTGTTTGATGCAAACTTGATGAACAAATGGCTGAAAGATTTTAATAAAGATGGAAACTCTCACAACTATTACAATGCTATTTTGCAAAACCTGTTTTTTGGAACGCTCAATCAAAAAATGGGAGAAGACCGAAAATTTGCCAAAGATGGGGGAAGTGTAAAGTTCAATGTGAATGAATATGGCGTGAAAAACGTTTATCGTTACGCCAACCTATTTGCTATTCCTAAAAATGAAGCACAGAATTTATTCAAAGACGTACCGTTTCTGAATGGTGGGCTATTCGATTGTTTGGATAAAGAAAACGAAGATAAGAGAGTAGAATATGTAGATGGTTTCAGCCGAAATCCTAAAAAACAAGCCATTGTTCCCGATTATCTTTTCTTTGGAACTGAGCAAGAGGTCGATTTGAATAGCATTTATGACACAAAAGGGAAAAACTATAAAACCAAAGGTTTAATCCCGTTATTGAACAGTTACAAGTTCACCATTGCAGAAAACACACCATTGGAAGAAGATATTGCACTCGACCCCGAACTGTTGGGCAAAGTGTTTGAAAATCTCTTGGCAAGCTACAATCCCGAAACTCAAACCACAGCCCGAAAGCAGACCGGTTCGTTTTATACGCCTCGTGAAATTGTAAATTACATGGTGGACGAATCGCTTATAGCGTATCTCACAGAAGCCAACAAGGAACTTCTTCCACTTGTTGCAGGGAATAACGCTGTTGTTGTGGATAGTGCCCATTTTGAAAATCGCCTGCGTGAAGTATTGTCTTACTCTGAAAATCCAAATCCTTTCAACGAGAACGAAACCAAAGGCTTGATAGCAGCCATAAATAATTGCAAAATTCTCGACCCTGCTTGTGGCTCCGGCGCATTCCCGATGGGTGTTCTGCATAAGATGGTGCAAATGCTGCAAACGCTTGACCCCGACAACCGACAGTGGCGTGAAATTCAAAAGCAACAAGCCATTGCAGAAACAGAGCAAGCGTATTCTATTGGCGATCAGGAGGAGCGCAGCCAACGACTTGCTGAAATCAGCGATGTGTTTGAAAATAACGCTTCCGACTATGGTAGAAAACTGTATTTGATAGAAAACTGCATTTTTGGTGTGGACATTCAACCCATTGCCGTGCAAATTGCCAAACTCCGTTTCTTCATTTCACTGATTATTGACCAAAAGACCAACCCAAGCAAAGATAATTTTGGAATTAGAAGTTTGCCTAATCTCGAAACCAAATTCGTGGCAGCCAATACCTTGATAGGATTGGAAAAACCACAACAACTCATGATACACAATCCGGCGATTGACGATAAAGAAAAAGAACTCAAAGAAAACCGGCACAAATACTTTACTGCCAACAACCGAACTAAGAAATTAAAACTACAGGAAAACGACAAACAACTGCGAAAAGAAATTGCCGAATTACTCAAAAATGATGGATGGGATGCAAATGTAGCAGAACAAATTGTAACCTTTGACCCGTACGACCAAAATTCAACATCTCCTTTCTTTGACCCTGAATGGATGTTTGGCTTGACAAAAGATAACGCCCCTTTAAATTCGGCAAGTTCCGGCGGTTATTTTGATATTGTGATTGGAAATCCGCCGTATATTGACTATCGAAAAATAGATGATGTTACTAAAAAAGGTATTATGAAGTATGAATCTGCCAAGCATTCAAGAATGATTAACTTATATAACTATTTTTTTGAAAGGGGAATTGACTTATTAAAACGGCACGGCAATCTAATTCTTATTACCCCTCAGCAATATTTGATTTTGGATAACTGCAAAGGTTTGAGAGATATTATACGGCAAAATAATAT